>CALXKG010000244.1 GCA_944388825.1 uncultured Clostridia bacterium
GAAAATCCCGCCGCTTGCTTTTGGCAAGCGGCGGGATTTTGTCATGCCTGTTTTTCGGCCCAGATCTTGCCGAGGATATCCTTCAGCACCAGGAAAGCGTCCTCCTCACCATATTGGTAATCGGTCCGCAGTTTTTGCAGCAGGGCGGTCAGCCCTTCCCGGTAGGACGTCTGGTCGACGGTATCGGGGTAGGAGAGCAGCACCGGGTAGCGCTGCCCCCACATCGCCGTCCAGTCGACCTTCTTTTCGGTTTCGGGGCGGATACGGGCGATGGCTTCTTCGATCTCTTTCTGTTCCAGGTCAAAATCCACCAGCTCGTCCAGCGTCAGGTGGTAGAGAGCGGAAAGGGATTTGGCCTGCCGGATATCCGGCAGCGTTTCATCCAGCTCCCATTTGCTGACCGTCTGGCGGCTGATTCCCAGCTTTTCGGCTACCTGCTCCTGGGTCAGGCCGGCTTTCCGGCGGGCGGTTGCGAGATTATCTCCCAGTTTCATGGCGATGCCTCCTTTTCCACCATTGTACAAAGAAAATGTGGAAAAGTCCAGCCGTTTTCCGGGCGTTTTCGCCCGTCAGCCATTTCCCCCGCAGAGACGCTCGATCTCCGCCTTTAAGCGGTTTGGAACCGACCGGGGGCCGCGGACGGCGGTCACGCCGAAAGATCTCAGCGCTGCAAAGGTCAGCTCCCCGTCTTTAAAAGTGTGGAGCAGCTTAATTTTCATCGCCCGTTTGATCCGGACGTTGTCGTCGCTGTACCGGTAGGGGATATCCGTTTCGACCGCTTCGCATTTGTAGCGGATGGCCGAGACCGGGGAAGCGACATAGAGGTAGACGGTGTCGCCCGGCCGGGCGGCGCTCGACTGCTTCCAGAGGATGGTATCCGTTTCCCGGAAAGCCGCCTCCACATCATAATAACGGGGGTTTGCCGGTATCAGCCAGTCCCGCGGCCCGGCCCGCAGTTTTTCCTTCGGCCGGTGGGCGGCGGTCAGTGAGAAGCTGATGTTTAAGAGGAACTCGGCCTGTTCGATGGGGACGCTGCCGTCTAACAGGACGCTGACCCAGCTGCCCTTCTGCATATGGTAGGCAGGGAGGATGCCGGGCGATGCGAGGAGCGACCCCAGCATGACGGGGTCTGTTTTCACGTTCAGGATCTCCGCTTCCCCTTCCCCTTTTAGACCCAGTTTTTCCCGGGATACCCGCAAAAAAACCGCATACCACTTCCGGTTTTCCGGATGGCGGAGAACGGCGGAACCCGGCAGCCCGGAAAAGGGCGTGTCGGGTGTGTGCCCGTATCGGGAAAGGGCATAGGCGGCGATCGCCGCGCGGATGGGGTTTTCGCTCTGCATGGTCCTGCCTCCTATTGGGGTTATTCCTGCCCCGTTTTTTTCCTGCGGTACTGGAGGGGCGTCATCCGGTACTGTTCTTTAAAGACGCGGAAAAAGGTCTTTTCGCTGGCAAATCCGCTTTCCTCCGCCACACGGGCGGCGGGGAGGGCGGTGGACGCCAGCAGCCATTCGGCTTTTTTGAGCCGCAGGTTTAAAAGGTAGCGGTGGAAAGCCGCGCCGGTCTTCGCTTTGAAGAAAGACGAGAGGTAGGCGGGCGTGAATCCGAGGGCGGCGGCGCAGCTGCTTAGGGAGACCGGCCCGGCGTAATGGGCCGAAAGATAGGAGAGCACTTTTTTCAAAGCGTCGTCCTGCCGGAGACGGCCTCCCTGCGGCGGAGCGGGCGGCAGGCGGCAGAGCCGGGCGGCCAGCAGCAACGCCAGCCCCGCCGTCTCCTCTTTCCAGCCGGGGCGTTTCTGCCGGAAAGCTGTCTCCATCTGGAACAGCCAGTCCCGCAGGGCGCCCGCCGTCCCGGCGTCCCATTCCCCGCTGTGGAGCGGGACGCCGGAGAGGGCCTGCCGGCTTTCGGAAAAGGGCGGGCTGGGAAGGAGCGCGTCCGGCTCGAACAGCAGCACCAGCCTTGTATCCTCCGCCGCCGACGGGAAGAGGCAGTGGCTCTCCCCCGGCGGGATCAGCAGGATGTCTCCCGCCGCAAGCCGGTAGGGGCGGTCGGCGATGCCGGCGACCGTCTCCCCCGAGAGGCCGAGCAGGACTTCCACCGCGCTGTGCCAGTGGTAGATAAACGCCTGCCCGCCGGTGGCGCGGGTCATTTTCAGCGGGAATTCCTCCCTGCCCGGCGGCTCGTAAAGGCTTCCGGCGGCGGAATGGCGGCAGTCCATCTTTCCGCGCCCCCTTTACGCAAACTGCGAGTAGTACAGGTTTGCGTAAAACCCGTTCTTCGCCAGCAGCTCTTTATGGGTCCCCTGCTCGACGATATCCCCTTCCCGGACGACTAAGATGTTGTCGGCGTTCTGGATGGTGGACAGCCGGTGGGCGATGACAAAGCAGGTCTTCCCCTTCATCAGCTCCCGCATTGCCGCCTGGATGCGGATCTCGGTCCGGGTGTCAACGTTGGAGGTCGCTTCGTCCAGGATCAGCATATGGGCGTTTAACAGCATCGCCCGGGCGATGGTCATCAGCTGCTTCTGCCCCTGGGAGATGTTGACGCCGTCTTCGGTGATGACGGTGTTATACCCTTCCGGCAGGGCCATGATAAAGTCGTGGATATGGGCGGCTTTGGCGGCGGCGACTACCTCTTCGTCGGTGGCATCCGGACGGCCGTAGGCGATATTATCCCGGATCGTGCCGGTAAACAGCCAGGTCTCCTGCAGCACCATCGCGTAGGAAAGGCGCAGGCTCCGCCGGGTCACGTCGTGGATCGGCTGGCCGTCGATCGTGATCGTCCCCGACTGGGGATCGTAAAACCGCATCAGGAGGTTTGTCAGCGTTGTTTTGCCGGCGCCGGTCGGCCCGACGATCGCCGTCAGGCTCCCGCCCTCCGCCTTGAGGGAAAGCCCGTGGATGATCTCCCGGTCGGGCCGGTAGCCGAAGTGGATATCCTGCATCCGGACTTCGCCGTTTGTGACCGTAAGCGCCTTGGCGTCCGGCGCGTCGGCCGCTTCCGGCTTTGCGTCCAGTAGCGAGAAGACCCGTTCGGCGGCGGCGAGGGCGGATTGCAGCTCGCTGATGACGTTTGCCAGCTCGTTGATCGGCCCCGAGAACTTGCGGGAATAGAGGACGAAGGAGGAGAGGTCCCCCAGCGTCAGCGCAAATCGCCCGCCAAAGAGGTACAGAAGCGCCCCGAAAGCGGAGATCAGCGCCAGCGAGAGGTTGTTGATAAAGTTGACCGACGGCCCCATCCCGGCGGAGGCGTAATCGGCTTCATAGTAGGCGTCGCAGCCGGCGGCGTTTTTCTCCTGGAACCGGCGGTTCATCGTCTCTTCCTGGTGGTAGGACTTGATCGTCTTGTGCCCCGAAATGGATTCCTCGGCATAGCCGTTTAATTCCCCCAGCTTGGCGCTGCGGCGGCTGAAAAGCGGCCGCACCTTGCGGGAGCGGTACCGGGTGAAGAGGATGGAGATCGGCACCGTCACGACGAAAACCAGCACCAGCGGCGGGTTGATCGAAAGCATCATGATAAGCGACCCGACGACCGTGATCGCGCTGGAACAGACCTGGATCAGGTCGCTGGAGAGAGAGGTGTTGACGGTGTCGATGTCGTAGGAAATATAGCTTAGTATGTCGCCCGGCTGGTGGGTGTCGAAAAAGCTGACCGGGAGGGTCGTCAGCCGCTCAAAGACGTCCTTGCGCATCTGGAAGACGACCCGCTGGGACAGCCTGGTCAGGACGACCGACAGCAGCCATTCAAACGCCGACGAGACGGCGTAGCAGCCGAGCATCAGCCCGCAGCAGGCGAGCACGGTGTCGAAATCGACGTCCATCGGCCCGTGGATCGCGTCGACCGCCCGGCCGGACAGCTCCGGCCCGACGAGGGCGAGGATGTTCCCGCCCAGCGACAGCACCGCCGCCAGCAGGAGCATCCATTTGAACTTGTAGAGGTATGTCCACAGCCGCTTTAAGATCAGGCTGGTTTTCATCTTCGGTTTGTCGAGCACGCCCTTTTGCAGGCTGGCCCGGCCTCTGCTCATGCCGTGCGGGTTCATACCGCCGCCCCCTTCCGCGCCCTGGCGTCTATTTCATGCTGCTTGCCGTCGCCCAGCTGGCTGCCGGCGATCTCCCGGTAGACGGGGCAGCGTTCCATCAGTTCGTCGTGGCTGCCGTATCCGGCCGCCTCGCCGTTTTCCAAAACAAGGATATGGTCGGCCTGCATGACCGAGCTGACCCGCTGGGCGACGATGACCGACGTGGTGCCGGACAGGTTTTCCCGGATCGCCGCCCGGAGGGAGGCGTCGGTCTTGTAGTCCAGCGCCGACGAGGAGTCGTCCAGAATCAGTACCGGCGGCTGCCCGGCGAGCGCCCGGGCGATCAAAAGCCGCTGCCGCTGCCCGCCGGAGAGGTTGGAGCCGCGGATGGTCAGCATCGACTCATAGCTCCCGTCCCGCTCCAGGATAAAATCGGCGGCCTGGGCCTCTTTGGCGGCGGTTTCGATCTCCGCTTCGTCCATCGCCCGCCCGAAGGCGATATTTTCCCGGATGGTGTCGGCAAAGAGGACGTCCGACTGGAAGACGACGCCGAACATCTTATGGAGCTTTTCGGGCGGGATCTTTTTGACGTCGACGCCGCCGACCCGCACCTGTCCGCCGGTGACGTCGTACAGCCGCATCAGCAGGTTGACGACCGTCGACTTGCCGCTGCCGGTCGAGCCGATGATGCCCAGCGTCTCCCCTTTTTTGATCGTAAAGGAGAGGTTTTTGATGTTCGGCGTCTGGCCAAGGTAGGAGAAGGTCACATGGTCAAAGGCGATCATCTCGTCCTCCGCTGCTGCCGGGTCTTTTTCGTCTGTGCCGCCCGCGTCCAGCTCCGGCTGGAGCTCTTCCGGGAGGTTGAGCACCTCTTCGATCCGCCCGGCCGACGCCGCCCCTTTGGAGAGGATGACGAACATCCGGGAGAGGGAGATGACAGCGTTTAGGATGATCGTAAAATAGCTCTGGAAGGCGATGATCCGGCCGATGCTGGTGACGCCCCCATTGACCAGCAGCGCTCCCAGCAGGATGACCGCGACCAGGCCGGAATTGAGGAAGAGGTTCATCAGCGGGTTGGTCGCCGCCATCGTGATGCCGGCCTTCGCCTCCTGCCGGGCGAGGGAGGCGTTGTCCCCGTTGAACCGTTCCCGTTCATACCCCTCTTTGGAGAGCGCTTTGATGACCCGGATGCCGACGACGTTTTCCCGCACCGTCTGCACGAGCTTGTCGACCCGGCGCTGGGTCTCGGTATACATCGGGATGCCTTTTTTGCTGATGAGGTAGATGGTCAGGCCCATCAGCGGCATCAGGAGCAGCAGCACCGCCCCGAGCCTGGGTTCCATCGCCATCGTGACGATGAGGCCCCCGACCAGCAGGATCGGCGCCCGCACCCCCAGCCGCTGGATCATGTTCAGCATCCGGTGGATGTTGTAGCTGTCGGAGGTGATGCGGGAGATGAGCGAAGGGATGGTCAGCCGGTCGACCTGCGCGCAGGAGAGGGAAGAGGTCTTGTTGTACAGGTCCCGCCGCACCTCCTCGGTGATATCCCGGGCGACATGGGCGGCCATCCGGTTGGGGATGACGTTGAAGGCGTAGACCGCCCCGGAAGCCAGGATCATCAGCCCGCCCCAGATAAGCACCCGGCCCATGTCGCCGGTGGGGATGACCGTGTCGATGATGGTCGAGAGCATCCAGGGGATGAGCAGGTCCATGATCGCGCCGGTAAATTTGATCGCGAACCCGCATCCCATCCGGGGCAGGTAGGGGCGCACATATTCCCAGAGCTTTTTCACGTCTCGCTTCCCCCTTTCCCGTCCCGCAGGCCGCCGGTGACCGCCTCGGCGTTTTCGTACATCCGCCGCAGCAGCTGCGCCGCCGCTTCCCGTTCGGCGTCGGTAAAGCCGCGGGTCATCTCCGCCTCCCAATCGGCGAAGACCTTTAAAATGCGCGGCAGGACCGCGGCGGTCTTTTCGGTCGGGTAGAGCTGCTGCACCCGCCGGTCGGTCGGGGAAGGTTCCCGGCGGATGAAGCCCTGGCTTTCCAGCGTGGCGAGCTGCCGCGCGACGACGCTTTTATCCTTATAAAGCTGTCTGGCCAGTTCGTCCTGGGAGATGCCCGGCTGGCGGGAGATACGGGTCAGGTATGGGCATTGTACCCCGCTGATCCCGAGGTCGGAGAGCATCTTCGCCCGGTAAAAGCTGCTGCACCGGGCGATGCGGCCGATATACCGCATTGATTTTTCTTCTTTGTCCATATGGAAGGGGCCTCCTTACAGTTGCAGCTGCAACAGTTGTAACTGCAACGATTATACCACCGGACAGGCCGGTTGTCAACGCCGGGCAAAAGAAGAAAAAAACAGCCGCCCCTGCGGACGGCTGTAAAGCGTTTTATGGTAAGCAAACCGGTTTACCCGCCGTTATCCAAACAGCGAGAACGCGACAAACAGGCTGGACAAAAGCGACGCGACCAGCGAAACGACGGTGATCTGGGTGTTGATCGACGGGCCGGCGGTGTCTTTAAACGGGTCGCCGACCGTGTCGCCGATGACGGCGGCCTTATGGGCGTCGCTGCCCTTGCCGCCTTCCTCGCCCGACTCGACGTACTTTTTCGCGTTGTCCCACAGGCCGCCGGCGTTAGACATAAACAGCGCGATCAACAGCCCCGAGACGATATTGCCGAGCAGAAACCCGCCGATGGCCAGCGGCCCGCCGATCAGCCCGACGGCGACCGTCGCGGCGATGCTCATCAGCCCCGCCGGGATCAGCTCTTTCAGCGCCCCGCTGGTGGCGATGTCGATGCACTTGCCGTAATCCGGCTTGACCCCCTTCCGGCCTTCCTTCAGGCCGGCGATCGTTTTGAACTGCCGGTGGATCTCGGCGACCATCCGCTGGGCGTTTTTGTCGACGCCGAGGATCAGCATCGCCGAGAAGACGGCCGGGATAGCCGCGCCGATCAGGATGCCGAAGAAGACGGTTGGGGACATGATGTCGAAACCGGTGATCGGTTCTCTTCCGGCCAGGACGAGCGCGTCGTTTGCCTCCGACATGAAGGCCCCCAGCAGCGAGATGACGGTGAGGCCCGCCGCGCCGATCGAAAAGCCTTTGGTGACCGCCTTGACGGTGTTGCCGGCCGAGTCCAGCTCGTCGGCGGTGCGGATCGTCTCTTCCCCGAGCCCGCCCATTTCGGCGAGGCCCCTGGCGTTGTCGACGATCGGGCCGTAGGCGTCGTTAGAGATGATCATCCCGACGATCGAAAGCATACCGACCGCGGCCATCGAGATGCCGAAGATCGCGTACCCTTCCCCCATCGGCGCGCAGAGCTGGTAGGCGATGAGGGCCGAGACGGCGATGCCGGCCATCGCGGGCAGGGCCGAAATAAACCCGTAGGAGACGCCGGACAGGACGGTAAACGCCGGGCCGGACTGGGAAGCGTGGGCGACCTTTTTGACGATCGGTTTGGAGTCGTCGGTGAAATAGTCGGTCGTGATGCCGATGATAACGCCGACTAAGAGGCCGACGGCGGCCGCGCCCCAGATCCGCCAGGAGAACCCGGGAAAGAGGGCGGTCGCGGCGGCGGTCAGGACAAGGAAGATGCCGGTCGTCACATAGGTGGAGGAGTTGAGCGCTTTGGTCGGGTTGCCGTGTTTGCCGATCCTTGCGGTGGCGATGCCGATGATCGAGGCCAGCAGCCCCAGTATCGCGTAGCAGAAGACCATCGAGATGTTGGCGTATTCCCCGCCCGAAAGGGATTGGGCGATGACCAGCGCCGAGGCCATTGCCGCGACGTTGGAGTCGAACAGGTCGGCGCCCATCCCGGCGACGTCGCCGACATTGTCGCCGACGTTATCGGCGATGACGGCGGGGTTGCGGGGGTCGTCTTCCGGGATGCCGAGCTCCACCTTGCCGGTCAGGTCGGCCGAGATATCGGCGGTTTTGGTAAAGATGCCGCCGCCCGCTTTGGCAAAGAGGGCCAGCGACGAGGCGCCGAAGGAGAAGCCGAGCAGGATCGAGGCGTTGCCGGTCAGCATCAGCACCGCCGCTACCCCGAAGAGGGAGCAGCCGACCACCAGAAGCCCCATGACCGCGCCGCCCCGGAAGCCGATCAGGAAGGCGGGCTTGATGCCCTTTTTCGCGGCTTCGGCCGAGCGGCCGTTGGAGAGGGTCGCGACCAGGATGCCGATCTTGCCGGCGATGGCCGACAGCACCGTCCCGGCGAGGTAGGCGAGCGTCATGGCGATGTTATCGAGCACATTCCCGTTCCAGATGGGGGAGGGGAGCAGCAGCAGGATGACGATGGCGGCGATAATGGCAAACCGGGCCAGTACCGCGTATTCCCGGCGCATGAAGGTGTTGGCCCCTTCTTTGATCAGCTGGGAGACTTCTTCGATTTTTTTGTTGACCGTCTTCTGCTTTTTGACCCAGAGGTAAAGGTAGGCGGCAAAGGCGAAGGCGATGGCGACCGTCAAAAAGGAGAGGCCGTAAAAGAGGGGGAGTTGGTTGTCCATAATTTTCAGTCCTTTCCATGGGGAAAACGTAAGGGAACGGGACTGTCCGGACGCGCGGCGGCCCTTGGGTAATCGATTACTTTTTGGCCGCAAGCAATCCCATTACCCTGCGCGAAAAGGGGCAGGACCCCGGATGGAGTCCCGCCCCGTCAAACTTCCGCGCCCGCCCCGCGCGCCGGGGCAAGGGATACAGATTCGGGATAAATAGGGCATTTTACCCTATGCCAGACTCCACCGCTTATTCCGAAATCAATTCCAGTATAGGAAACTTTTTTCGGCTTGTCAATCTACTTTTTGCCGATGTTTCATCCAAAACTTTATGCAAATTATATAAACACCAACCGGATACTGTATCCGGTTTGTCACTTTTTCGGATAGAGTAAACCATCCTCCGCCGAAAGAATTTATCCTCTTTTCAGAAATTCTCAAGGATTTTCCCCTGTTTTCTCCCAAAATCCGCGCGGCGGTTCTGGTATCCTGTAAGGGAAAGAAATTTCAGGGCGTATCGGATGGTTCAATTTCTGGAGCGTTTTCCAGGGGAGGGTGTGTCATGCAGGCAGTCCAAACGGCGGTGCAGCCGGACGAAATCGTCGAGCATTTCCAGCGGGAGGGTACGGTCCCGGGGACGTTTGTCAACTTTGACCGGGCGGAGGTCATTCGGGTGGACGGGGTGCGCTACCGGCGGCTGGCGGTCAGGACACCGCTTATCCGGGAGAGGGACGCGCTGTTCCCGGTTATCCGGGACGCGGCGGGGCGATTCCTGGAGGAGGGGGATATCCTCGTCGTCACCGAAAAGGTGGTCGCGATCTCCCAGGGGCGGTCGACGCCGGTTTCGGCGGTCAAGCCCTCGGGGCTGGCAAAATTCCTCTCCCGGTTTGTCACCCGCACCCCGTATGGCATCGGGCTTGCGATGCCGGAGACGATGGAGTGCGCGCTGCGGGCGTGCGGCCGGGGGAGGATCCTGCTGGCGGCGGCGGCCGGGGCGGCCGGGAAGCTCATCGGGAAAAAGGGGTGGTTTTACCGGGTCGCCGGGATGCAGGCCGCCGGGATCGACGGGCCCTGCGCCTGTACGATACCGCCCTACAACCAGTATATCGTCCTTTCGCCCGAAGATCCCGACGGGGCGGCGGAAAAGCTGTACGGGGCGTTCAGGCGGGAAGGATACCCGCTGCGGGCGGTGGTGATCGCCGACTGCAACGACTTCGGCGGGAACCTGATCGGGCAGTCGGGCGGGGCCGACCTGCCGCTCCTGGCCCGGGTGCTGGCCGATAACCCGCTGGGGCAGGGGGACGACCAGACGCCGGTGGGGATCGTGCGGCGAGGGGAATGAACGCGGATTGGCCGCCGGGCGGGGCAAAATGGACTACATGTAATTGTTCCAGGGAGAATATCAACTTTCCGGGCGTCTAATCCACGCTTCGAAGACCGGCCTTCCACGGCCGGTCTTATGCGGGTGGGGCGGACATCTTACGCCGCGTCGGACATGGGATTGTCAAGGGGCTTTGCTCCTTGACCGGATTCCAAAGGCAGCGCCTTTGGTCCATCAAAGTGAAACTTTGTCGCTGCCTTAAGGGCAGCGAAACCAATGTTAAATTGTTATGTCAACATTTTCCGCTGTCCAGAAGGGCGGCGTTTTTTTCTTTATAAATTAACATTATGTGAACTTTCCCGTCCGCAGGTTGGCAGCATCTGTCCGCATATGGTATAATATTTGTAACCGGAATGTAATTTTTGTACGACAGAAAGGAGCGTGGGAAGGATTTGGAAAGAAGCCTTTTGAAACTGCGGGAGAAGTTTGGGGAAAAGCTCCGGGAGGCGCTGCTGGCGGTCCTGCCGATATCGGCGGTCGTTTTGTTCCTCTGCTTTACCGTCTCCCCGGTGACGCCGGGGGTGCTGCTCGCTTTCCTTCTGGGGGCGGCGCTGGTGATCGCCGGGATGATGTTTTTCACCCTGGGGGCAGAGATGTCGATGACCCCGATGGGGGAGAAGGTCGGTGCGGCCGTCACCAGCAGCGGCAAGCTGTGGAAGGTGGTCGTCCTCTTTTTCATCCTGGGCTTTGTGATCACCGTCTCGGAGCCGGACCTGACCGTCCTTGCCAACCAGGTGCCGCAGGTGCCAAACCCCGTGATCATCGGCGCGGTGGCGGCGGGGGTGGGCCTCTTCCTCCTGCTGGGGATCTTGCGGATGCTGTTCAAGGTGGCGCTGCCGCCGATGCTGAGCGTCTTTTATGTCCTCTGCTTTATCCTCGCGGCCTTTACCCCGCGGGAATTTTTAAGCGTCGCGTTTGACTCGGGCGGGGTCACGACCGGCCCGATGACCGTCCCGTTTATCATGGCGCTGGGCGTCGGCATCGCGGCGGTCCGCTCGGATAAGCACGCGGCCGACGACTCGTTCGGGCTGGTCGCCCTCTGCTCGGTCGGGCCGATTCTGGCGGTGCTGCTGCTGGGGATTTTCTATAACCCGTCGGGCGCCGGGTATACCCCGTCCGCCGTTCCGAACCCGGACGATTCGGTCGCGCTCTGGCGGATGTTCTCGTCCGAGCTGCCCCATTATATGGGCGAGATCGCCGTCTCCCTGCTGCCGATCGTCCTCTTTTTCGGGCTGTATCAGATCGTGTCGCTCCATATGGACCGGCAGTCGCTCGGCCGGGTCGGGGTGGGGCTTATTTATACCTACATCGGGCTGGTGCTCTTTTTGACCGGCGCAAACGTCGGGTTTGTCCCGGCGGGCAACTATCTGGGCGGGGTGCTGGCAGGCGGAGAATACCGCTGGGCGCTGATCCCGGCGGCGATGGTGATGGGCTTTCTGATCGTCCGGGCGGAACCGGCCGTCTACGTCCTCAATAAGCGGGTGGAAGAGATGACCGACGGGGCGATCTCCTCCGGCGCGATGGGGCTGGCGCTGGGGTTCGCGGTCGCCATTTCGCTGGCGCTGGCGATGGTGCGGGTCATCACCGGCATTTCGATCTTGTGGTTTTTGCTGCCGGGGTACGCGATCGCCCTCATCATCTCCTTTTTTGTCCCGAAGATCTATACCGCCATCGCCTTTGACGCCGGCGGGGTCGCGTCCGGGCCGATGGCGACCGCTTTCCTGCTGCCGCTGGCGCAGGGGGCCTGCCTGGCGACCGGCGGGGACGTCGTCGCCGACGCGTTCGGCGTGATCGCGATGGTCGCGATGACCCCGCCGATCACCGTACAGGTGATGGGCCTGCTGTCGGGCGTCCGCCGCCGGAAGGCTGCGCCTGCCGTGACGGCGCCGCCGCTGGCCGACGCGGTCATCGAGCTGTAAGAAAGGGGGAACTTGGATGCAGGGCTTAAGCATACTGGTCACAATTGTCGCCCGTTCGGACGCGAAAAGGTTCCTCTCCTTTTTCCAGCAGGAGGGGGTCCGCTGCCTGACCGTTACGGTCGGGCGGGGGACCGCGTCGGGGGAGATGCTGGATTATTTCGGCCTGAAGGACAGCGAGAAGATGGTCCTCTTCTGCGCGGCCGGCTGGGACGAGTGGAAGGGCATCGCCCGGAAGCTGCTGCGGAAAATGGGGCTGGAGGCCCCGGGGACCGGGGTATCGTTCCTGGTGCCTTTGAGCAGCGTCGGCGGCGGAAGGGTTTTGCAGCTTTTAAGCGGCGGGCAGATGCAGCCGCCGGAGGAGGAGAGCGAGATGAAAAACACACCGTTTGAACTCCTGGTAGCGGTCGTCAACCAGGGATACACCGGCCTCGCGATGGAGGCCGCCCGTTCGGCCGGCGCGGGGGGCGGCACTGTCATTCACGCCAGGGGCACCGGCGAAGGCCCCGAGCGGCAGTTTTTAGGGGTCAGCCTGGCGCCTGAAAAGGAGATCATTTTCATCGTCGTCCGGAAGGCGCAGAAAAACGCGGTCATGACGGCGATCATGGAAAAAGCGGGCCTCTCCACCCGCGCCGGGAGCATTGTTTTCTCGCTGCCGGTCACCGGCGTCGCCGGGCTGCGGCTCGGGACGGACGGGGAACAGGAAGAATAAACGGGGCCCGGGGAAACCCGGGCTAAGACTGTCGAAAAACAAGTTTTTCGACAGATAACATCGGGACTGCATGCCTCCCTACGGTCGACACTTGTCCCGATCAAGGTATTTTTTCCGCCGTACATGCCGCCGGAAAAAATGTGATTAAATTTTTGAGCGCGTCGGAAAGTCGGTTTTCTTTTTCAACGGGACTTTTTCGACACACTGGGCCCGGGGAAACCCGGGCTTTTTTCGATCTGGTTTGCCGCACTTCAAATGGACGGCTAGCCGCCGCATCCTGCGCGTCTTTGGCCATGGTTTCCGCGGCCCTTTTTGAGACGCCTCTGGACAAAAAAAGATTCATCCTGTATAATGAAAATGGATTAAAGCGCGCGGGGCATCCGGCGCTACAGAAAGGACGGCGCTGGGGTTGGAATCGGGCGAACGGTTTAAGAAAGCGGTCATCGGCGGATTCGACAAGGCCGATGTGATGAACTATTTTGAGAAGATGCAGAAGCGCCACCGGGAGGAGACCGCCGCCTTGAAGGCGGAGGCGGCCGCCCTCCGGCAGAGCGAGAGCGGGCTGCGGGACAAATGCGGCGACCAGGCGGATACGATCGCCGAGCTGAGCCGCGACCTGGAAAACCTCCGGGCCGGCCGGCAGGCGGCGGAGGAAGAGCTTTCCGCCCTGCGCAAGCGGGCGGAGGAGCTGCAGCACGAGCTCTCTTCCCAGAAGGCGCTGAACACCGAACTGCAGATGAAGAAAAATGTACTGGAAGAAAACCTCCGGGCCGAGACGGCAAAAAACGGCGTCCTTTCGGCCAAAGTGACCGATCTCTCCGACCGGCTGTCTGAGCGCAACGGCATCGAGATCGGCGACCTGCTGATCGAAGCAAAGGTCAGCGCCCGCCGGATCGTCGACCAGGCGAAGGCGGACGCCGCCGCCCTGCGGGAAGACCTGCGGCGGCAGTGCGGCGAGACGGAGGCCCATTTGGACGGCCTTGGCGCGCGGCTGGAAGAGGCCGAGGGGCATTTTCGCGCCCTGTCGGCGGAGGCCCTGCGCGCCTTTGACGAGGTGCGGGAAGAACTTTCCGGCATCCGGGGAAGCCTTTCCCCGCAGGAGCCGGGACAGGAGGAAGAAAAAGCATGAGACAGAAAAGCGCCCTGTGGGACAAAAAATTTTTACTGACCCTTGTGACCCTGATGGTCCCGATGATCCTGCAAAACCTGCTGACCCTCGGCACCCAGATGATGGACTCGATCATGCTGGGGCAGCTGGGGCAAAACGAGCTGTCGGCTTCCTCGCTGGCCAATCAGCCCTTTTTTATCTTCAACCTTCTGATTTTCGGGATGGCCTCCGGTTCCAGCGTCTTAAACGCCCAGTTCTGGGGCAAGCGGGACGTCCGCTCGATCAAGATCGTCATTTCGATCTGCCTGAAAGTCGCCTTTACCGTCAGTATCCTGCTGGCGGCGGCGGTCATGCTCTTCCCCCGGGCGGTGATGAGCATCTATACAAACGACGAAACCGTCATTGAACTGGGCGCGCAGTATCTGCAGGTGATCGGCTGGTGCTACATCTTCCATGGGATCGCCAGCACCCTTTTGACCGGCGTGCGCAGCGTCGGCATTGTCCGGGTGGCGGTCGTCGATTCGGTCTTTGCCCTGATCTGCAACACCACCTTAAACTATATCCTGATCTTCGGCAAGCTGGGCCTCCCGGCCCTCGGGGTGCGGGGCGCGGCGATCGCGACGGTCATCACCCGTATCGGCGAGGTGGCGATCGTGCTGACCTACCTGCTTCTGATCGACAAAAAGCTGGTTCTGCGCCCGCGGGACCTTGCGGCCTTTGACATGGGGCTGCTGAAAAATTATCTGAAGAACGGGCTGCCGGTCGCATTTAACGAAGTCTTCTGGTCGATCGGCGTGTCGGTGCAGTCGATGATCCTGGGGCGGCTGGGGGCGGCCGCCGTCTCGGCCAGCCAGATGTCCTCGATCGTCCAGCAGTTCGCGACCGTTTTTGTCTTTGGCGTAGCCAACGCCGCCGCGATCATCATCGGCAACGAGATCGGGGCCGGCAATATGAAAAAGGCGAAGGCGGAGATCCTCGCGTTCCGCTGGCTGGCGGTATGGGTCGGGCTGTTTGCCGCCGTGGTGATCCTGATCCTGTCGGGCCCGGTGGTCGGGTTCTACAACGTCCCGGACGAGACGAAGGAGCTGGCGCTTGATATGCTGCGGATGCTTTCGGTCATCGTCCTGTTTGTCTCCCAGACCGGCATCGGGGTCGTGGGGCTGCTCCGGGGCGGCGGCGACCCGCGGTTCGGGGTGTTCGTCGACCTGTGCGGGCTGTGGCTGTTCGCGGTGCCGGCGGCGCTGCTGGCGGCGTTTGTCTTTCATGCGCCGGTGCTGGTGGTCTACCTCTGTTCCAAGCTGGACGAACCGGTCAAGATGCTGATGCTCTTCTGGCGGATGCGCAACGACCGCTGGATCAAGGACGTCACCTCGATCGGCGCGCCGCAGCAGCTGCCGTAAGGGGGTGACGGCATGATCGAACCGCTGGAAAAGCGGCGGGAGCAGGCGCTGCGGGCTGTAGAAGCGCTGGAAGCCAGATACCCGGACGCCGTCTGTTCCCTTACCTATGAAAAGCCGTACGAGCTTTTGATCTCCACCCGCCTTTCGGCCCAATGCACCGACAAGCGGGTCAACGAGGTGACAAAGGTGCTCTATTCCCGTTTCCCGACCCTTTTGGCGCTGGCGGAAGCGCCGGTTGCGGAAATCGAGGAGATCATCCGCCCCTGCGGCCTTTTCCACACCAAGGCCCGGGACATCAGCGCCCTCTCCCGGCAGCTGATCGCGAAATGGGGCGGACAGCTGCCCGATACGATGGAGGGGCTCACCTCCCTGCCCGGCATCGGACGCAAGACCGCAAACCTCATTCTGGGGGACGTTTTCCACAAGCCCTGCATCGTCGCCGATACCCACTGCATCCGCATCTGCGGGCGGCTGGGGCTGTCGGAGGGGAAGGACCCCTACAAGGTGGAGATGCAGCTTCGCGCGGTCGTGCCGCCGGAAAAGGGCGGGGATTTCTGCCACCGGCTCGTCCACTTCGGGCGGGAGATCTGCGTCGCCCGCAAGCCCCGCTGCGGCGGCTGCGAGATGGCTTCCTTCTGCCCGTCCTGCGCGGCGGAAAAATAATTTTCCTTTTCCCCCTTGCGCCCAGGGCCAATTTTCGGTATAATAGAAGCGGTATGGGCGGAAGCTGCCCTAAAATAAATCTCTGGAGGAACACCCAATGAACCCTGTTGCCCTTATGACGGGCGCCGCGGCGACCGAGTCGGCCGGCGTCCTTTCGATCCTTATCAGCATGGCGCCGCTGGTGCTGGTCATCGTCCTGATGTACTTCATCCTGATCCGGCCCCAGAAGAAAAAGGAAAAAGAAGTCGCCAAAATGCGCAATAACCTGCAGGTCGGCGATGAGATCGTCACCGCCGGCGGCATTGTCGGCCGGGTCGTCTCGCTCCGGGAGGACACCCTCCTGATCGAGACCGGTTCCAACAACACCAAGATCCGCATCAAGCGGTGGGCTGTCTCGTCCTGCGAGACCATCCACGACGACGTGTAAAAGCCCGTATACTTTCCCCTCTTCCCGCATAGCCTTTACCACGGATTTTCCGGGAAGGGGGTGCGGGGTATGGAAAAAAGCCGGACAGATGGGCTGAAGGGCCTTATTTTCCCTTTGGCCGCCGGCTGGGCCGGCGGGATGGCGGCGGCGGCTGTTTTGATGCTGCTGTGCGCGCTGGCCGCGCCGGCGCTGGGGCTGTCGGAAGGCGGGTTTGACCTGCTGGTCTGGCTGCCGGCCGTCCTTGGCGGATTTGCCGCCGGGGGATTTGCCGCCGGTTTTGCGCCGGAATGGAAGCTGCCCTGCGGGGCGGCGTCCGCCCTGCTGGTCTGGGCGGTTGTGCTGCTTTTGCAGCGGGAATACGGCGCCGGCGAGCTTGTCCGCGGTGGGGCGATCCTGCTGGCCGGGCTTATGGGCGCCGCCGCCTTTTCGGGCGGAAAACGGAAATTCAAGCCGGGAAAGGGCCGTCCGGGGATGCGGAGAGCGCGCCGCCGGAAAGGGCCGTTCTGACGCGGCGGGGGAACCCGTCCGCAATATCATAGCAAAGGAGCGTTTCGTATGAAACACATTCAGTCCCTCAACAAAGCGAACCTCAAAGAGTCTGCCGCGAAGGGCGGCTGCGGCGAGTGCCAGGCTTCCTGCCAGTCTGCCTGCAAGACCTCCTGCACCGTCGCGAACCAGAAGTGCGAGCACGCGGATAAATAATTTCCGCTTTGGCGCATAAGGTAGCCCCGCTGTAACGGCGGGGCTTTCGCTTGTCTGTAAACCCTTGTGGTTTTTCCCATATTTCTCCGTTTGGAAGGTTTTAAAGCGTCTATTTTGGAAGGTAAAGCAAAAAGGAGTTGCAACATGATCCATAAGTATTACTTAAACGGCTTTTACATCGTCCTCGATGTCCACAGCGGCAGCGTTTCGGTCGTCGACGAGGCGGCCTACAGGCTGCTGGACTATATCGTCCCGCCGATGGCGGAAACCTGCCCGGAAGCGGCCCTCGCCGCCCTGGAAGGGGAGTTTAAGCGGGAAGACCTCATCGAGACCTACGGCGAGCTGTATCAGATGTACAAAGACGGCCTCCTCTTTTCGGAGGACGATTACGCCCGGTTCGCCGATCAGATGGTCTCCTCCCCGGTCAAGGCGATGTGTCTGCTGGTCGCCCAGGACTGCCAGCTGAGATGCAAATACTGCTTCGCCTGCACCGGCGACTACGGCGGGCACCGGGCGATGATGAGCCTGGAAACGGCCAAAAAGGCGATCGACTTCCTGATCGAGAAGTCGGGGCCCCGCCGCAACTTGAACCTCGACTTTTTCGGCGGCGAGCCGCTGATGAACTGGAAGGTCGTCCAGGATACCGTCGCCTACGCCAGGGAGCAGGAGAAGCTGCACGACAAGCATTTCCTCTTCACCGTCACCACCAACGGCGTCCAGCTGACCGACGATAAGATCGCGTATATGAACAAGGAGATGCACAACGTCGTCCTCTCCCTCGACGGCCGGAAGGAAGTCAACGACTACTTCCGCGTTCGGGCGGACGGCAGCGGTTCCTACGACTCGATCGTCCCCAAGTTCCAGAAGTTCGCAAAGCTCCGCGGCGACAAGGAATATTATGTCCGCGGCACCTTTACGAAGAAGAACCTTGACTTTGGAAACGACGTCCTCCACTACTACGACGACCTCGGTTTCGACCAGATCTCGATGGAGCCGGTCGTCACCGACCCCGCCAACGATTACGCGCTGACCGAGGCGGATATTCCCGCCGTCAATGCCGAGTACGAGCGGCTGGCCAAAAAGATCATCGAATACCGCAAGGCGGGGAAATTCTTCAACTACTTCCACTTCATGATCGACCTTGACCAGGGTCCCTGCGCGATCAAGCGGCTGCGGGGCTGCGGCTGCGGCAACGAGTATGTCGCGGTGTCGGCCGACGGGGATGTCTACCCCTGCCATCAGTTTGTCGGCAAGGAAGAATGGAAGATGGGCTCGGTCTATACCCCCGAGACCTTTGACCTGGAGAAGAAGGCTTATTTTGCCCGGGCCAACGTCTACGCGAAGGAAGGGTGCAAGGACTGCTGGGCGAAATTCTACTGCTCCGGCGGCTGCAACGCCAACAACCTGGAGTATGCCGGGGACGTCTTAAAGCCCTATCCGATCAGCTGCGAGTTTGAAAAGAAGCGGCTGGAATGCGCGATCATGATCAAGGCGGCGCTGGCGGCCGAGGGGATCGACGACGGCGGCGCGGCGGACGGCTGCGGCGATTGTGGCGACTGCTGATTGCCTCGCGGCAAAGGTAGTGCTGTTTGAGAAGATAACTTAAGAATATGAGCTTTCCGGGCGTCTAATCCACGCTTCGAAGACCGGCCTTCCACGGCCGGTCATATGCGGGTGGGGCGGACACCTCACGCCGCGTCGGACATGGGATTGTCAAGGGGCTTTGCTCCTTGACCGGATTCCAAAGGCAGAGCCTTTGGTCCATCAAAGTGAAACTTTGTCGCTGCCGTAAGGGCAGCGAAACCAATGTCAAATCGTTATGCGTAAAAATTAAAGCCCGTCCCCACCCCGGACGGGCTTTTCCCTTGACATCTTCCGCCGGAAGGTGTACACTTAATTTAGAAAAACGTCTAAATATCAGGCAGGGAGGTGGTCAGGATGCCGGACGTATTCCGCGCGCTGGCGGACCCGACAAGAAGGGAGATCCTGCGGCTTCTGGGAGAGGGGGATAAGACGGCGGGGGAGATCGCCGAGCAGTTCGACATGACCTTCCCCTCGGTCTCCCACCATCTGGCGGTGCTGAAAAAGGCCGGGCTTATCACCGACGAGCGGGAGGGGCAGTATATCCGCTACCATTTGGACGCCACCGTCGTCGAGGACCTGATTGCGCGGCTGTATGGCTGGATCAACCCCGGTAGGGGGGGTTAACCTGGGAGGGATTTTTATGGGAAAACGCTTTGTCATCGGTCTTTTGGCCGTCTGCCTGCTTTCGTTCTGCATCCAGCTGGCCCTTTACCCGTCCCTGCCCGAGACGGTTCCCATCCACTGGAACGCCGAAGGCGAGATCGACGGCTGGGCGGGGAAGTGGGCGGCGCTGGCGATGGGGGCTTTGCCCTTTGGGCTGACCCTCCTGCTGGCCGCGGTGCCCAGGCTGGACCCCCGGGCGGAAAGCTACCGGAAGCACCGGAAGGTGTATAATCTTCTGTCGGCCGGGTTTGTCCTTTTTTTCATCGGGGTAGCCTGGGTGGTGATGCTCTCCGCCCTGGATTTTAACCTGCCGGCTGCGGGGCTCCTTTCGGCGGGGATGGGGGTGCTCTTTATCCTGCTCGGCAACTTTATGCCCCGCATCCGCCCCAACTACACCTTTGGCATCCGGCTGCCCTGGACGCTTGCCAACGAGACGGTCTGGTATAAGACCCATCGGGTGGGCGGGTACGGCTTTATCGCGGTGGGGATCATCTTCGGCGTATCCGGCTTTTTCGGCGCCGCCGGCGCGGCGGTCGGGTTCGGGGCGCTGATGGCGATGGTCGCCGCGGTGTCGGTGTACGCGTGGGCGGCGTATAAGAAAGAGTCGAAAAAATAAAAATCAAAACCGGCCCTGTTTAATAAGAGCCGGTTTTGACATTTTATCGCGTTACCAGATGGTTAATAAGCGAATGGTCATTTTCTAAAAGATACAGCAGTCTTTGCGCCGCCCCAGAAGGGGTATTCTTCCCAGCTTCCCATGCTTCGACTGTTCGGGGGGAAACGCCGAGAGCAAATGCCAGACCTTTTTGCGATAGATTCAGCGCTTTTCGCGCCCTGGCAATATCGTCTGCTTTATAGGTGGGTATGGGACTTTTGAGTACGACTGTGCGGCAGCGGGATTTGTCTCCTTTTTTGAAGGCGACGGCATCCTCAAGGCTGGCTTTTAACGCTTCAAAATATTGCATTTCAGCCATCGTTTATTCCTCCTTAATGATTCCGATCATGTCGCGGATCAGCTTTTTTTGGGCTGGATTTAAATCAGTTTGTACGTTCTTGGGATAGGCTAAAAGAAGATATATTTCTTTTTGGATGACTATATCAACATAGATAACGCGTCCACCGCCGGATTTTCCCTTTCCGGAAATAGGAATTCTGACTTTCCGCGCGCCGGCAAGGTTGGGGATTACATCTCCAATATCCGGGTCGTTTAAAAGAACCATTTGCAGGTCACGCAACTCGTCGTCGCCAAGTCCCATACTGGCCCAGGATTTTTCAAAGCTGCGGGTTATAATAAATTTTCTTTCCAAGTGAACTTCTCTCCCTCTATCTTTATTATATACGATTAAGTCGTAGTTATCAAGCCTTTTTGCTATATATACAAGATGACATATAAAAATAAAAGCCACGGACCCAATCCCGTGGCTTTTATTTTTGCTATGTACAATACCCTTAACCGCCCATCAGGTGCTCGATCAGGATTTTCAGCCCCATCAGGATAAGGATGACGCCGCCGGCGATCTCCGCCCTGGACTTGTACTTTGCGC
>CALXKG010000245.1 GCA_944388825.1 uncultured Clostridia bacterium
GTTGGGGATACGGTCTACACACTGGATGATTCCGGCGCCGTCTCCGGCAGCAAGCCGGTCTCCTCGCTGCCCAACCGGTCTTACGGCTGGGGGCAGGGGGTGCAGGTGGACAGCCTGAACCGCCCGGTCGGCGCGACCGCCTACCAGGACCAGTTCGGGGCCCACGACGCTTATTTCATCGGGCCGAACACCAAAACCCTCTACCTCACCTTCGACGAGGGGTACGAAAACGGGTATACCGCCTCCATCCTCGACACGCTGAAGGAAAAGGGGGTACAGGCCACCTTCTTCATCACCGGCGACTACCTCGCGCGGCAGCCGGAGCTGGTGGAACGGATGATCAGCGAGGGGCATACGGTCGGCAACCATACCGTCAGCCACCCGAACCTGGTCAACAGCTCGATTTCCGCCCGCAAAGAGGAACTGATGGGCCTGCACGACCGGATGCTGGAGCAGTTTAACTATACGATGACCCTCCTCCGCCCGCCGGAAGGGGTCTTTTCGGAACAGGTGCTGGCCGGGGCGCAGGGGCTGGGGTATAAGACCGTCTTCTGGAGCTACGCCTATAAGGATTGGGACGTCAACAGCCAGATGGCGGTCGGCGCCGCGTACCAGAAGGCGGTAAATGCCGTCCACCCGGGGGCCATATACCTGCTGCACGCCGTATCTTCGACCAACGCCGCGATGCTGGGGGACCTGATCGACGCGGTGCGGGGGATGGGGTATACTTTCGGCGTTCTAAGCTGAAAAATCCTTTACAAATCCCCGGGTTTCCGGTATAATGATAGCATACCGGCCTGTCGGTCAGGATGAAGAGAAATCAGACCTGTCCCCGGCCGGTGCGCGCAAACAGAAAGGACTGAAAATCCCATGAGTAAAATCTTTACCTTTAAGAATGACGTCGATACCGACCAGATCCTCGCATCCCAGTACCTGCTGCTGCCGAATGTCGATGAGATGAAGGGCCACGCCTTTGAGTCGCTGTCGGACACCTTCGCCTCGGATGTCAGGCCGGGCGATTTGATCGTCGCCGGGGACAACTTCGGCTGCGGCTCTTCCCGGGAGCAGGCCCCCGCCGTTTTAAAGGCGCTGGGGGTCAAAGCGGTGGTCGCCAAGAGCTTTGCCCGCATCTTTTACCGCAGCGCGATCAACATCGGCCTGCCGGTGCTCATTTCGGCCGAGCTTTCGGACGCGGTGCGGGACGGGGACGAGGCGGAACTGGACCTGACCGCCGGGACGGTGACGGCAGGCGGCAAGGTCTACGCCTGCACCAAGCTGCCGCCCTATATGCAGCGGATCTTAAACGCCGGCGGCCTGATCGCCGTCTTAAACGCCGAAGAGGCATGAGAGGAGAGAGTACCATGGGAATGACCATTGCGGAAAAGATCGTCGCCAGGGCCGCCGGCCTGCCGGAAGTGCGGGCGGGGGAGATCCACACCGTCGCGCTGGATAAGCTGCTCAGCAACGACGGCACCACCCATCTGACGATCGACATGTACCATAAGCTGAAAAACCCGCGGATCGCCGACCCCGGCAAGATCGTCTTCGTCGTCGACCACAACATCCCGGCCGAGAACCCGAAGACCGCCGCCGTCCACAAGAAGATGCGGGACTTTGCGCGGGAGCACGGCATCGATATGCTGGAGGGGAAGGGCGTCTGCCACCAGGTGATGGTGGAAAACTACGTCGAGCCGGGCCAGCTGATCTTCGGGGCGGATTCCCACACCTGCTCTTACGGCGCGCTGGGCGCGTTTGGGACAGGCGTCGGCTGCACCGATATGCTCTACGCGATCGTGACCGGCGGCTCCTGGGTGATGGTGCCGGAGACGCTGCGGTTTAACCTCCACGGCAAGCTCCGGGAGGGGGTCTACCCCCGCGACCTGATGCTGACCATCATCGGGGATATCGGGGCAAATGGCGCCAATTACAAGTGCATGGAGTTTGCCGGCGACGGGGCGCACGGCCTTTCGGTCAACGACCGGTTTGTGCTGTGCAACCTGGCGGTCGAGGCGGGGGCCAAGACCGGCATCGTCGAGCCGGACGAAAAGGTCAGGGAATACGTTGAGTCCCGCGGCCGGAAGGCGGAGAACCTCTTTGTCTCCGACCCGGACGCGAAGTTCTTAAAGGTCTACGACTACGACCTCGATAAGATCGAGCCGGTCGTCGCCTGCCCCCACTTTGTCGACAACATCACCCCCCTGAAAGACCTCCCGAAGGTGGAGATCGACGAGGCTTTCCTCGGTTCCTGCAACAACGGCCGGATCGACGAGCTGCGGGTCGCGGCGGAGATCCTCAAGGACCACAAGGTCAAGGACGGCATCCGGTTTATCGTCTCGCCCGCCTCCAACGAGGTCTATCTCCAGGCGCTGGAAGAGGGGATCATCGAGACGCTTTTGAAGGCCGGGGCGATGGTGATGAACGCCAACTGCTCGGTCTGCTGGGGCTCCTGCCAGGGGGTCATCGGCGAGAACGAGGTGCTGGTCTCGACCGGCACCCGCAACTTTAAAGGCCGCGCCGGGCATAAGACCTCCAAGGTCTACCTCGCCAACGCCGCCGTCGTCACCGCCTCCGCCGTCGCCGGGTATATCACCGGCCCGGAAGCGCTCTGAGAAAGGGGAGTATCATGGCACAGTTTACCGGAAAAGTCTGGCTCTTAGGGGACGATATCGACACCGATATCATCATCCCGACCGAATACCTCGCCCTCCCTTCTGTCGACGATATGAAGAAATACGCCTTCTCCCCCCTCCGGCCGGAGCTGGCGGGGCAGATCGCCCCCGGCGACATCATCGTCGCCGGCAAGAACTTCGGCTGCGGCTCCTCCCGGGAGCAGGCCCCCGAGATCATCAAGCACCTGGGGGTCGCCTGCGTTATCGCGAAGAGCTACGCCCGCATCTTCTTCCGCAACGCGATCAACAACGGCCTTTTGCTGATCGAGTCCGATCTGCACGACCATGTGCAGGAGGGGGACACGATCACCGTCGCCCCGGGCGAACAGATCGAGGCGGGCGGGGAAGTTTATCCCATCAGCCCGCTGCCGCAAAACCTCCTGGACATTCTGGAAGCCGGGGGGCTGGTCCGGGCGATGCAGAAGCGCAACGGCCTGATCTCGTAGCTGAGTACTTTATATCATTTCCACAACTTATCAGATGAGCACGGCCTCAACAGGCTCCCTCTTCGAGGGAGCTGGCCGCGCAGCGGACTGAAGGAGTGGTATCGCGAATGAAATGACGCGATATCCAATAGCTCCTTCCGTCCTCTTCGATGACGCCTCCCTCAGGGAGGGAGGCCCGAAAGGCCGTGCTTCTTTTAGAATGAAGTGCGCTGGAATGGGATTGTTCCAAGGAGGGAAAAGAATGGGACATACGCTGATTGAGAAAATCATCATGAAAAATACCGGGCTGGACACCGTCTCTCCCGGCCAGATCGTCACCGTAAACGTCGACCGGGTGATGATCCACGACATCTTCATCCCCTTTGTCGCCGAAAAGTTCAAGGAGATGGGCTTTACCAGGGTCTGGGACCCGGACAAGATCTGCCTGATTTACGACCATATGGTCCCGACGTCGGCGGTCGAGGACGTCCGGCATTTCCAGATCGGGGACGCCTTCGCCGCTGAACAGCGGCTCACCCACGTCCACCGGACCGACGGCATCTGCCACCAGCTGATGCCGGAGATGGGATACGCGCGCCCCGGCCAGGTCGTCTTCGGGACCGACTCCCACACCACCACCTACGGGGCGGTCGGCTGCTTCTCGTCCGGCATCGGCTACACCGAGATGGCGGCGATTTTGGGCACCGGCGAGCTGTGGGTGCGGGTGCCGGAGACCATCCGCATTGAGATCGACGGGGAACTGCCGGGGAATGTGTCGGCAAAGGACGTCATCCTCACCATCCTCGGCGACCTGCGGGCGGACGGCGCGACCTACAAGGCGCTGGAGTTCGGCGGGAGCGCGGTGGAAAAGATGTCGGTCGCGTCCCGGCTTACGATGTCCAATATGTCGGTCGAATGCGGGGCCAAGTGCGCCCTCGTCGCCCCCGACGAAAAGACCGCCGCCTTCTCGGGCGTCCCGATGGCAGAGATCGCCTGGCTGAAACCCGACCCCGACGCCCATTACGAGCGGGTCATCCATTATAGCGCCGCCGGTTTAAAACCGGTCTGCGCCTGCCCGTCCCAGGTGGACAACATCCACCCGGCCGCGGAACTGGTTGGCACCAAGCTGGACGAAGTGTTTATCGGCTCCTGCACCAACGGGCGGCTGGAAGACCTGGCGGCGGCGGCCGGGCAGCTGGAAGGGAAGACGGTCGCGCCCGGCCTGCGGCTGATCGTCACCCCTGCTTCCCGCAGCATTTATATCGAGGCGGTGAAGGCCGGTTATATCGAAACGCTCGTCAAGGCGGGCGCGATCGTCACCCAGCCGGGCTGCGGGCTCTGCTGCGGGCGGGCGGGGGGCATCCTCGCGGACGGGGAGACGGTGCTGGCCACCAACAACCGCAACTTCCTAGGCCGGATGGGGCCGTCGTCGGTCAAAATCTACCTCGCGTCCCCGGCGGTCGCGGCCGCGTCGGCGGCGGCGGGGGAGATCGTCCTGCCGGAATAAGCCCTGCGGGTATGAGATGCGGCCAAAGCCGCATGAAGCGCCCTTCGGGCATGAAGCGCACCCCTGCGGGGTGCATGAAGCGGGCCTTGCGGCCCATGAAGCACGACGCCGGGCGGGAGGGCGGAACGCCGGAACGCCCGGCTTGCGGCAGTGGGAATTTTAATACGCTCTGGGGGAGGAAGCAAGTATCCTTTTGTACCGGGATAGGATCGGGAAGGTTCTGCAAAGCCGTCTGGCAATTCACGGCAATCTGGATGTGCGGAATCTGTTAAAAAAGGCGCAGACGCAATTTCAAGATTATCAGCTGTCCCTCTATCTGTATGCGTATTCCGCTTTTCTGGAAGTCATCCTTTTGGAAAATTACAGCGAGGGCTACCTGAACAGCATCGAAGAAAAAATTTCCGCATATGCGTATCAATACCGGACGCTGTATACCGATTGCGACAACAGAATGGAAAACTATCTGAAGTCTTCCATTCAGGCTGGCATTATGAGCGGGTTGGCGTCAGCAGGCAAACATATGGGAAATGCGATTTCCAAGCTGCCGTTGGTTCGAAAGTCCTCATTAGATGAAAATCTGATTGAAGCTGGTCATAAAATGGGATTGTACGGCGAAAAACAAGCGGTCGATGCTTTAAGCGGTTTGCGGAAAACTCGTATGGATGTGACCGCACCGTTTGCAGAAAACATTCGGGAAATTAACCGTCTATACAATAAACCTGTATGTTACCTGATGGACAAGGAAAACATTTATATTCGCCAGG
>CALXKG010000246.1 GCA_944388825.1 uncultured Clostridia bacterium
GCGCAATATGCGGGGTGACTGTTTTGGAAACATTTGAAGCGGTAAAAGAAAGGGACCAGTCCTATATCATGCACACCTACGGGCGGAGCGATATCTGCCTCGCCGAAGGGCAGGGGAGCACCGTCACCGATACCGGGGGGAAACGGTACATCGACTTTACCAGCGGCATCGGGGTCAATTCCCTGGGGTTTTGCGACCCCGGCTGGGTCGAGGCGGTGACGGCGCAGGCCGGGAAGCTCCAGCACACCTCCAACCTCTACTACACCCTCCCCTGCGGGGAGCTGGCCGAGACGATCTGCAAACGCACCGGGTACGCGAAAGTCTTTTTCGGCAACTCGGGGGCGGAGGCCAACGAGGCGGCGATCAAGCTGGCCCGCAAGTATTCCTTTGACAAATACGGGCCGGGGCGGGATCAAATCGTGACGCTCGTCAACTCCTTCCACGGGCGGACGGTCACGACGCTGGCCGCCACCGGGCAGGAGGTCTTCCACAACTACTTTTTCCCGTTTACCGGCGGGTTTGCCTATGCCCCGGCGGGGGATATGGAGGCGCTGGAGGCGGCCTGCGGGGAAGAGACCTGCGCCGTCATGCTGGAATTTGTCCAGGGGGAAGGGGGCGTCGTCCCGCTCCCGAAAGGGTATGTGGAGGCGGTGGACGCCTTTTGCAGGGAGCATGACATCCTGCTGATCGCCGACGAGGTGCAGACCGGCATCGGGCGGACCGGGACGCTCCTGGCCTCCGAACAGTACGGGGTCAGGCCGGATGTGACGACGCTGGCCAAAGGGCTGGGCGGCGGGCTGCCGGTCGGGGCCTGCCTCTGTACGGCGGCGCTGGGGGATGTGATGGGACCTTCCTCCCACGGGTCGACCTTCGGGGGGAACCCGGTCTGCTGCGCCGGGGCAAACGCCGTCCTCGCCAGGCTGGACGAAAGTTTCCTGCAAAGCGTCCGGGAAAAGGGCGAATGGGTGCGGGAGACGGTCGCGGCGGCGGGGTACGCCGTCACCGGCCTCGGGCTGATGATCGGGGTGCTGCCGGAAAACGGGACGGCCGCAGAAGTGCGGGACCGGGCGGAAAAGATGGGCCTTCTGGTGCTGACCGCAAAGGAAAAGGTGCGGCTGCTGCCGCCGCTCAATATCGGGTGGGAAACCCTCAAAGAGGGGGTCGCGATCCTGCTAAAAGCCCTTGACGGCTAAAAGGCAAAATGTTATACTGAATATACCACGGCGCCGTATGTTGGAATGGCGGCGCCTGATTTCTTCTGTAAAAGTGCCCTGCGGCATGAAAGGATGGAAACGCAGATGATGAAGCATCTTTTGAAAATGTCCGACCTCAGCAAAGAGGAGATCATCGACCTTTTAAACCTCGCCGACCAGCTGAAGTATAACCAGAAGCACGGCATCCCCCACCACCTGCTGGAGGGGAAGACGCTGGGGATGATCTTCCAGAAGGCGTCGACCCGTACCCGCGTCTCGTTTGAGGCGGGGATGTACCAGCTGGGCGGGCTGGCCCTCTTCCTCTCCTCCCGCGATCTGCAGATGGGCCGGGGCGAGCCGGTGCAGGATACCGCCCGCGTCCTCTCCCGCTACTTAAACGGCATTATGATCCGCACCTTTGAGCAGAAGGAGGTCGAGGACCTGGCCAGCTACGGCGCGGTGCCGATCATCAACGGCCTGACCGACTACGCCCACCCCTGCCAGGTGCTGGCCGACCTGATGACCGTCCGGGAGTACAAGGGCGCGTTTGAGGGATTAAAGCTCTGCTACATCGGCGACGGGAACAATATGGCCAACTCCCTGATCGTCGGCGCGCTGACCGTCGGGATGAAGGTGTCGGTCGCCTGCCCGGAAGGGTATTACCCGGCGGCGGACGTCCTCGCGTTCGCGGAAAAGTACGGCGATAAGTTTGAAATTTCGGGCGACGTGCTGAAGATGGCGGAAAACGCCGACGTGCTGGAAACCGACGTCTGGGCGTCGATGGGCCAGGAGGCCGAGGCCAAGGAGCGCCGCCGGGCGTTTAAGGGCTTCCAGGTGAACGACCAGGTCCTCGCCGCCGCGCGGCCCGGCGCGATGGTCATGCACTGCCTGCCCGCCCACCGGGAGGAGGAGATCACCGCGAAGGTGCTGGAGGCCCACGCGGGCGAGATCTTCGACGAGGCCGAAAACCGGCTGCACGCCCAGAAGGCGGTCATGGTCCGGCTGATGGGGCCGGAAGACGTGCTGTAAAGAACAGAGAAGCCGCCGCGGATGGTTTCCGCGGCGGCTTTTTATGAAAACGGTATGGTTTTTATAACAACCTAACAGGTAAGCACGCACCCTAAAGGCTCCCTCTCCGAGGGAGCTGGCGGCGCAGCGGACTGAAGGAGTGTGGTTAGACAGCTTTGCTGTCTAACCACATAGCCGAAATTCTTCAAAGGAAAAACAGCTTTCGCTTGTTTTTCCCACTCCTTCCGGCGCATCCGCGCCACCTCCCTCGGAGAGGGAGCCTTTGGCGTAGTGCAAATCCGTTAAGTTGTTATATGAACAATACAACTTAACGGAAAGCAGTTTTCCCACAAAACCAAATTTCATGCCTCATGATTCTGAAGAAACGCTCCGCCCCGGATACGCAGCCTTTCCGGCCGCATATCCGGGGCGGTTTTCTTATCCCTGGAACGCCTTCAGCAGCTCCCGCTTGGAGTGCCAGAGCTTTTCCGACAGGTCGACGTAATAGCGGTGGGGGTTCTCAAACCGCTTGACCTCCTCCCAGAGGTGGT
>CALXKG010000247.1 GCA_944388825.1 uncultured Clostridia bacterium
CATCTCTGCATGAAAGACCCTGCCCTCGACCCGATGGACGAATACGGCCATCCCTGCGGGCACTGAGGAAGGAGGGGACCTGTATGCTGCAATTTTCCTTTTCCGACAAAACCGGCCGCCTGACCGAAAGCGCGCTTCGGGCGGAGGCGGCAAAATACGCCCCGCTGCTGGAGGCGGTGAAAGCGCAGTCCGGCCTGGACCCGATGAGCACCGGCTGGATGGAGATCGGCAGATGGGCGGGGGAGGATACCCTGTCGAACCTGGAAGCCCTCGCCCGGAAGATCCAGGGGGATTCCGACGCCTTTGCGGTTATCGGGGTCGGCGGCTCGAACAACGCCGCCCGGTCGATGGTAGAGGCGCTGAAAAAGGAGGGGTTCCCGGAGATCGTCTGGACCGGCAACACCCTTTCCGCCCATGCGATGGAGAAGACCCTCGCAGCCCTCCGGACAAAGGACTTCTCCATCGACTGCATCGCAAAAAACTTTGAGACGCTGGAACCGGGCGCCGCCTTTCGGGTGCTGCGGCGGCTGATGCGGGAGAAGTATGGGGAAACCTTTGCTTCCCGCGTGATCGCCACCGGCACCATCGGTTCCTCCCTGGAAGCGCTCTGCCGGAAAGAGGGGTATACCTTCCTCCCGTTCCCGACCGACATCGGCGGGCGGTATACCGCTTTATCCAATGTCGGCCTGCTGCCGGCGGCCGTGGCGGGGCTGGACATCCGGAAGGTGGTAAAGGGCGCCCGGAAGATGCGGGAGGCGCTTTATACCCTTCCGCCCGAAGAAAACCCGGCCCTTCTCTACGCCGCCGCCCGGCATCTGCTTTATTCCATGGGGTATCGGGTTGAAATGCTCTGTTCGTTTGAACCGCAGCTGCAATGGTTTTTCAAGTGGTGGGTACAGCTGTTCGCCGAAAGCGAAGGGAAAAAGGACACCGGCCTTTTCCCGGCGGCCTCCCTCTATTCGGAGGAGCTGCACGCGGTCGGGCAGTTTGTCCAGGAGGGGAGCCCGATCCTGTTTGAAACGCTTTTGGACGTACAGGACCCGGACGGCAGTGTGCCGCTTACGCCAGACGGGGCGGAAGACGGTTTTTCCTACCTGGACGGAAAGGACTACCGCGACTTAAACCGCGCGGCTTTTGCGGCGACCCGCACCGCCCACAGCGGGCGGCTGCCGGTCGTAACCTTCACGATACCCCGGATCGGCGAAGAAGCGTTCGGGGAACTGTTCACCTTCTTCCAGTATGCCTGTGTCCTTTCCAGCGGGATGCTGGGGGTCGACCCGTTTGACCAGCCGGGAGTCGAGGCATATAAAGGGTGGATGTTTAAAGCGCTGGGCAAAACATAATAGAATTTGTGTATGGCTGAACGGAAAAGAAAGGAGCAGATCATGGAACGCTACAAAGACCCATCCCTCCCGGTATCCGAACGGGTGGAAGACCTGCTGGGCAGGATGACGCTGGAAGAAAAGGCGGCGCAGCTCTGCGGCGACCTGGCCGTCTCGTTTATGGACGGCGGAAAGGTCGACCTGGACGCCCTGCGGCAGAAATTCCCGGATGGCCACGGCCGGTTCACCCAGTTTTCGCTGGTGGGGATCACCAGCCCCAAAATGATCGCGCAGGTGGCCAATGACGTCCAGCGCTATTTTGTCGAGGAGACCCGCCTTGGCATCCCGGTGGCCCTTCAGTCCGAAAACCTCTGCGGCTATCCCGGGGCCGGCGGCACGATCTTCCCGTCGATGGTCAATATGGGCTCCACCTGGGACCCGGAACTTCTGGAGGCGGTCGCCGATATCATCGGCGCCGAATCCAAGGCGGCCGGCATCACTTCGGCGATGAGTCCGGTTATCGACGTCTCCCGCGACCCCCGCTGGGGCCGCACCTATGAGACCTTTGGCGAAGACCCTTACCTGGTCTCCCAGATGGGCATCCATTACATCCGGGGGATGCAGCGGCATGGGGTCGGCTGCATCGCCAAGCATTTTCTGGGCTATGCCGAGAGCCAGGCGGGGCTCAACTGCGCCGCCGAGCGGATCGGCGACCGTGAGCTGTATGAAACCTTTGCGACCCCGTTTGAAGCGGCGGACAAGGAAGCCGGCGTCACCGGCATGATGGCTTCCTATTCGGAAGTGGACGGCGTCCCGGTCGCCGCCAACCCGAAGATCGCCCGCACCCTGCTGCGGGATACGATGGGCTTTAAGGGGATGCTCACCTCCGACGGGGGCGGCGTCGCCCGGCTGTTTACCACCAACAAGGTCGTCCGTTCTTACGAAGACGCCGGCTGGTATGCCTTAAAGGGCGGCTGCGACACCGAGATCCCGGTCGGCGGGGCCTTTCGGGCGCTTCCCCGCTATATCCGGGAGGGGAAGCTGGAAGAACGGCTGCTGGACGAGGCGGTCCGCCGGATCCTGACGATCAAGTTTAACGTCGGCCTTTTTGAGCATCCCTATGTGGATCCGGATCAGGCGGAAGCGGCTATGGGCGGTCAGGAAGCGAAGGCCCTTTCGGAACTGGCGGCCGGGAAGTCGCTGATTCTCTTAAAAAACAACGGCGTCCTGCCGCTTACCGGCAAACCGGTCCTTGCGGTGATCGGCCCCCATGCCGGCAGCCTCCGCTACCCGGTCAGCGGTTATACCTATCCCGCGTACCTGGAGATGATCGACGCCTCCCGTCAGGGCGGCGAGCAGGCCACGATCGGCGGGATGGCGGACGAGAGCGCCAAACAGGCGGCCGCCCCGGGCTACACGACCGAGCGGAAGGGCCAAAAATCGTCCGGCGGCGCTTTTGCCAGCATGGTCGACCTTTACAGCGACGAGCAGAAAGCGGCGATCCGCGATATGACCACCGTCCTCCGGTCGATCGGCAGCCGTTCGCTTTACGAGGAGCTGTCCGGCCGCTATACCGTCCGGTATGCGCAGGGCTGCGATATCGTCTCCCCCGGCCGGGAGGGCTTTGCGGAGGCGGTTGCGGCGGCGGAGAGCGCGGATGTCGTCGTCATGGCGCTGGGCGGCAACTGCGGCTGGGTCCATGTGACCGGCGGGGAAGGGAAGGACCGCTGCCATCTGGGCCTTCCGGGCGAACAGCAGGCGCTGCTGGAGGCGGTAGCCGCCACCGGCAAGCCGGTCGTGCTGATCCTTTACGGCCCCGGCTGCTTTGCCCTTCCCTGGGCGGAGGAACATTGTGCGGCGGTCGTCGAGGCGTGGATGCCCGGCCCCTATGCCGGGAAGGCGGTCGCAGACCTGTTGGATGGCAGCCTCAACCCCGGCGGGAAACTGCCGGTCAGCGTCCCCCGGACAATCGGGCAGGTACCGATCTTTTATAACCACAAGCAGGGTTCCGGCTATATGGATATGGGCGGCGGCATGATTTTCTCGGGCGGCTATGTCGACGGGGAGAAGACGCCTCTCTATCCATTTGGATACGGCCTTTCCTATACGACCTTCCGGTTGTCGGATTTCCGGCTTGCATCGGACGCGGTCCCAACCGATGGCGGGACCATCCGCCTGTCCCTTGCGGTCGAGAATACCGGAGATCGGACGGGGGATGAGGTGGTGCAGCTTTACGCCCGGTTTGAAGACGCTTTTGTCACCCGGCCGGTCATGCAGCTGGTCGCTTTCCGGCGGCTGACGTTGGCCCCCGGCGAAAAGCGGCGAGTCGAATTTGCCGTCCGGACCGCCCAGCTGGGATACTATAACGAAGAGATGGTATTCTGTGTTGAACCGGGCCGTCTCACGCTGATGGCCGGGACTGCATCCGACCAGATCGTCTGGAAGGGGCAGGTCAGCCTGACCGGCGGGAAGGTCCCGCTGCTTGGACGGCGGGCATACACTGCCGAGTCGGCGGTCGAATAATCCTGCGGGGAGTCTGCCGGCATCCTGTTTTGCGGATGCCGGCAGGCCGCCGGAAAAATTTTTCCGGATTTTTTTGCAAAAACCCCTTGCCAAAAGAGGGAAAAGGTGCTATAATGTAAAAGTCGTCGGGAACGGCAAAAACAGAATACGCGTCCGTAGCTCAGTTGGATAGAGCGTTAGACTCCGACTCTAAAGGCCGCAGGTTCGACTCCTGTCGGGCGCACCAGATAAACCGCGTGGTTCGGGCATTTGTCCGTATCGCGCGGTTTTTTGTTTTGCGCAGATAGGGCGAAGTACGAAATTGTACGATATATCTCTTTTATTCCTTTACCTACGGCATCGTCCTGTATATGAGATTGATGAATATGGAAAACCGCCTTCAGGACAGGGTTCCTGAAGGCGGTTTTCATATCTTCTCTTTCAACAGTTCCCGCGCCTGTTCGGCGTTTTGCAGCACCGTCGAGGTCAGCTCCGGCAGCGACCGGAACTTCCGTTCCCCCCGCAGGAACGCATAATAGGAAAGCGTGACCTCCCGGCCGTAGATATCCCGGTCGAAATCGAGGAGGTGGGTCTCGGCAGCCGGGCGGAAGCTGTCGCCGACCGTCGGCTTGACGCCGATATCGGTCGCGCCGATGTACTTTTTCCCATCAATTTCGGCGATCGTCGCATAGACCCCGAACCGCGGGATCAGTTCCCCCGGCTGGAACAGCTGGTTGATGGTCGGGAAACCGAGGGAATGGCCCATATGCTGCCCGTGGACGACTGTCCCGCCGGTCATAAACGGGTACCCCAGCAGGCGGTTGGCGGTCCCGATGTCCCCCTCCCGCAGCGCCGCCCGGATCCTGGTCGAGCTGACCGGCTTGCCGCTGTCCAGCACCGGCGGGACAACGGTAAAGGCGACCCCGTTTTCTTCACAGAGCCGTTGGAGCAGCCCGGCGTCCCCGGCGGCGTTTTTCCCAAACCGGAAATCCCCGCCGCAGAAGACTGCCTTCGCGTGCATAAACCCCAGCAGGATCTTCTGAAAGAATTCTTCCGGCGGCAAGGCCATGATCGACGAAAAAGGCGGCTCGAAAACAGCCTGTACCCCGAGCGCCCGCAGCCGCTCCCGTTTGAGAGCGGGGGAAAGGATACGGGCAAAATTCTTTTTGGTGACCGACCCCTCTTCGTCAAACCGGAAGGTGAAGACGGCGGGGACCAGCCCCTTCGTTTCCACCGCCCGGCGGATGACCGCCTGGTGCCCCAGGTGGAGGCCGTCGAACAGCCCCAGCGCCACCGCGGCCGGAGGCAGCCCCGGCCCGTTTACCGAATCGAAGATCTCCATGGAATCAGCCGTTCCTTTCAAAGAAAAATTTGACGAGCCGCAGCTCCGCCTTTTCCGGCAGGCCCTGCCCAAGCCCCAGAAAAAGCCCGTCCGCCCCGTAAACCCGCCAGGGGGTATCACATTTCAGCTGCGCGGACGCCGGGATGCGCCCGAGATCCAGCCGCACGCCGTTACAGAACATCCGGGTCTGCACCGGATTAAGCCGCAGGGCCGGGTCGGGGAGGAAAAGCTGCTCCGCCGGAAGGATCGCCGCTTCCAGCGTCCCCGCCTCCATCCGCGCCTCCGCCGCTTGCAGCGTCAGCGCGTCCCCCAACGTAAACCCGCAGGCCTCCGTCCGCCGGAGGGCGTCCATCACCGCCCCGGTCCCGAGGGAAGCGCCGATATCGGCGCAGAGGGTGCGGATATAGGTACCTTTGGAACAGCGGACGTCCAGTTCCCCCCGGCCGGTTTCCCGGTCGTAGGAGAGGAGGGTGAGTGTTTCGATGGTCACCGGCCGCGGCTGCCGCTCGACCGTTTTGCCCTCCCTGGCCAGCTCGTACAGCCGCTTCCCCCCGACCGACAGGGCCGAGTACATCGGCGGCACCTGCATGATCTCCCCGCGGAAGGCGGCAAGGGCCGCTTCGACCGTTTCCCTGTCCGGGAAGCTACCGGCGGTCTGTTCCAGCGTCCCCCAGATATCCTCGGTGTCGCTTACAAGCCCCAGCCGGAACCCCGCCCGGTAGCGCTTGCCGCTCTCGGGCAGCAGGTCGCAGGCTTTGGTGGCCGTTCCGAACAGCACCGGCAGCAGCCCGGTCGCCATCGGGTCGAGGGTGCCGGTGTGCCCGATCTTCCGGGTGTGGGTGATCCGGCGGAGCTTCGCGATAACATCAAAGGAAGTCATCTTCTCCGGCTTGTCGATACAAAGGACGCCGTTCATCCGCGCCCCATCTCCTCCCGGGCCGCCGCCGCCAGTTTTTCCCGGATGGCGGCGGGGGAAAGTCCTTCAAACTGGCACCCCGCCGCCCGGGCATGGCCGCCGCCGCCAAACCGGGCGCAGATCGCGGTCGCCGAGGTGGTTTCGCCGGTGCGGACCGAGACCTTATATTCCGTCTCATCCCGCTGCTTGATCGTGACGCCCACTTCGACCCCCTCGATCTTGCGGGGGAGGGAAGTGATCGCGTCCAGCATCGTCTCGTCGACCCCGGCTTCCCGCATCATCTCCGCCGTGATGGTCAGGACGGCGATCTTCCCATCCTCCGACAGCCACAGCCTGTCCAGCGCCATCTGCTCCAGCTTCAGCTCCCCGAAGGTCTTGGTGTCGAACATCACCTTGTTGATCGTGACGTAGTCGGCGCCCCTCTCGATCAGTTCAGCCGCGATCCGGTGGGTGCGGGGGGAGGTGTTGCTGAATTTAAAGCAGCCGGTGTCGGTGGCAACGCCGGTATAGAGGCAGCCGGCGATCTTGGCGTCCAGCTTCCAGTCCTCCTTGCGGGCCTGCATCAATTCCCAGATGATCTCACAGCAGGAAGCGCTGTCCCCCTCCAGGTACAGGTCGTCCGCAAACGGCCGGTGGGAGGGGTGGTGGTCGATGGCGAGGGAGACCGGCCCGTATTTCTGGACGATCTCTTCCGTCCGCCCGCCAAAGAGGGCCGCGTCGGCGATATCGACGGTGACGACCGTCTTCGGCTCAAATTCCGGCATCTCCGGGACCATATACCGGAATTTCTCCGGCACCCCGTCGTGGCAGAAGACCCGCGCCCGCCGCCCCAGCGCCAGAAGCGCCCGGCAGAGGGCGAACCCGCTGCCCAGCGTATCCCCGTCGGGGTTGCGGTGGCAGAGGATCAGCGCGTCCTCCAGTTCCAGCAGCCGCCCGGCAGCCTGTTGTTTATCCAGCAGCATATGCCCCCTCCTTATTCGTTCTCATCCGGGCCGCCGTCCGGCCCCTTATCGCGGGAGATCTCGTGCAGCAGCTCGTTGATATGGGCGCTGTAGGCGATCGAGGTGTCGGGGATGAAGTGCAGCTCGGGGCACTTGCGCATTTTAAGCCGGCTGCCCAGTTCCCGCCGCAGGTAACCGGCCGCCGAGGTAAGCCCTTTGCAGCTCTCCTTTACAGTCTGCTCGTCTCCCAGCGCCGTGACGTGCACCTTGCAGTGGGATCCGTCGGGGGAGACTTCGCAGCGCAGGATGCTGGTCATCTGGGAGATGCGCGGGTCCTTCAGCTCCCGCAGAAGGGCGGAGAGCTCCCGCTTTATGTCTTCGGACAGGCGTCCGATGCGATGGTTTGGCATGGTTCTTACTCCTCTCTTTTTTTATTTTATCAGCCTTTGTATTCCTTTCCGCGGGACCGAAGCGTTCCGACTGCTGCGCTTTATCCCGCGGGAACGGACGTTGGCATAAAAAGTTTAGGGTCCAGCCCTTTTTAAAGGGCTGGCAGAGTCCAGAGACAGAGTCTCTGGTCCATCAAAGTGAAACTTTGTCGCTGCCATAAGGGCAGCGAAATCAACATTCCATGCTCCAAAAAGACTTCGGCGATTGAAAAACAGGGCAGCAGGCCATCCGCCCGCTGCCCATGGGGAAAATCATTCCTCGCGGTACTCTTCCATCTTGAAGATCTCGAAGATATCGCCTTCCTTGATGTCGGCGAACTTGACCAGGCCGACGCCGCACTCGTAGTTTTCGGCGACTTCCTTGACGTCGTTCTTAAACCGGCGGAGGGAGTCGATCTGGTCCTCGGTGATGACGATGCCGTCCCGGACGACCCGGACCTGCCCGTCGCGGGTGATCTTGCCCGAGAGGACATAGCAGCCGGCGACGGTGCCGACGCCGGAGATCTTGTAGACCTGCCGAACTTCGGCGCGGCCCAGTTCCACTTCGCGGATCTTCGGGGCGAGCATACCCTTCATCGCGTCCTTGACGTCGTCGATCGCGTCGTAGATGATCCGGTACATCCGCATTTCGACCTCGTTCTCCTCGGCGTCGGCCTTGGCGACCGGGTCGGGGCGGACGTTGAAGCCGATGATGATCGCGTTGGAAGCGTTGGCCAGCATGACGTCCGACTTGCTGACCGCGCCGACGCCGGCGTGGATGACCTTGACCTTGACCTCATCGTTGGAGAGCTTCTCCAGCGACTGTTTGACCGCCTCGGCCGAGCCCTGGACGTCCGCCTTGACGACGATGTTCAGCTCTTTCAGCTCGCCTTCGGCCATCTGGCTGAACAGCGAATCGAGGGTGACCTTCTTCGCGGCGCCCCACAGCTCTTCCTTCTGCTCCTGGCGGCGCTGCTCGACCAGCTCCCTGGCCAGCCGTTCGTTTTCGACGGCGTTGAAGATATCGCCCGCCGCCGGGACTTCCGCCATGCCGGTGATCTCGACCGGGACGGAGGGTCCCGCCTCGTTTACCGTCTGGCCCTTGTCGTTCAGCATCTGCCGGACGCGGCCGACCGAGGTGCCGGCGATGATGATGTCGCCGGTGTGCAGCGTCCCGTTCTGGACCAGGAGGGTCGCGACCGGCCCGCGGCCCTTATCCAGCCGCGCTTCGATGACCGCGCCCTTCGCCAGCCGGTTGGGGTTGGCCTTCAGTTCCATGACGTCGGCGACCAGCAGGATATTTTCCAGCAGGTCGTCGATCCCCTGGCCGGTCAGCGCCGAGACGGGGACGCAGATGACGTCGCCGCCCCACTCTTCCGGGACAAGGCCGTATTCGGTCAGTTCCTGCTTGACCCGTTCGGGGTCGGCGTGGGGTTTATCCATCTTGTTGATGGCGACGATGATCTGGACGTTCGCGGCCTTCGCGTGGTTGATCGCCTCGACCGTCTGGGGCATGATACCGTCATCCGCCGCGACGACCAGGACGGCGATATCGGTGACGGCGGCGCCTCTGGCCCGCATGGCGGTAAACGCTTCATGGCC
>CALXKG010000248.1 GCA_944388825.1 uncultured Clostridia bacterium
CGCCGCGACAACGATATTCCCTACTCCTGGGGCACCGCTGTCAACGTCCAGATGATGGCGTTCGGCAACATGGGCAACACCTCCGGTACCGGCGTTGCGTTCACCCGTAACCCCGCCACCGGCGAAAAGGTCCTGACCGGTGAGTTCCTGATGAATGCCCAGGGCGAAGACGTCGTCGCCGGCGTCCGCACCCCCCAGCACATCGACCAGCTCAAGGAAGTTATGCCGGAAGTCTACGAACAGTTCGTCGGCATCTGCAACACCCTTGAAAACCACTACCACGACATGCAGGACATGGAGTTCACCATCGAGGACAAGAAGCTCTACATGCTCCAGACCCGTAACGGCAAGAGAACCCCTGCTGCTGCTCTGAAGATCGCCTGCGACCTGATCGACGAAGGCATGATCGACGAGAAACAGGCCGTCCTGATGATCGACCCCAGAAACCTCGACGCCCTGCTCCACCCCACCTTCGATACCGCTGCCCTGAAGGCTGCTACCCCCGCCGCCAAAGCGCTCGCCGCTTCCCCCGGGGCTGCCTGCGGCAAGGTTGTCTTCACCGCTGAAGACGCCAAGGAATGGAAGGCAAGAGGCGAGAAGGTTGTCCTGGTCCGCCTGGAAACCTCTCCTGAAGACATCGAAGGCATGAAGGCCTCCGAGGGCATCCTGACCGTCCGCGGCGGTATGACCTCCCACGCGGCCGTCGTTGCCCGCGGCATGGGCATCTGCTGCGTCTCCGGCTGCTCGGCCATCACGATGGACGAAGAGAACAAGAAGTTTGAACTGGCCGGCAAGACCTACCACGAAGGCGATTATATCTCCATCGACGGTTCCACCGGCAACGTCTACGACGGCATCATCCCGACCGTCCCCGCGTCCGTCAGCTCCGGCTACTTCGGCCGCATCATGTCGCTGGCTGACAAGTACCGCCAGATGGCTGTCCGCACCAACGCGGATACCCCCCAGAACGCGATTGACGCGAAGAGACTGGGCGCTGAAGGCATCGGCCTCTGCCGTACCGAGCACATGTTCTTCGAAGGCGACAGAATCGGAGCCATCCGCGAGATGATCTGCGCCGACACCGTCGAAGGCAGAAAGGCTGCCCTTGCGAAACTCGAACCGATGCAGCAGGGCGACTTCGAAAAACTGTACGAGACGATGGAAGACCAGCCGGTCAACATCCGCTTCCTCGACCCGCCGCTCCATGAGTTCGTCCCCACCGAAGAGGCCGACATCGAGCTGCTGGCGAAGAACACCGGCAAGACCGTCGAACAGGTCAAAGCGATCATCGCCGGCCTGCACGAATTCAACCCGATGATGGGCCACCGTGGCTGCCGTCTGGCCGTCACCTACCCCGAAATCGCCGAGATGCAGACCGAAGCGGTCATCAAGGCTGCCCTGAACGTCTCCGCGAAACATCCTGAATGGAATATCGTCCCCGAGATCATGATCCCGCTGGTCGGCGAAGTGAAAGAGCTTGCTTACGTCAAGAAGATCGTCACCACCACTGCGGACAAGCTGATCGCTGAGGCCGGTTCCAACATGACCTACAAGGTCGGTACCATGATCGAGATCCCGCGCGCGGCCATCACCGCTGACGAGATCGCGAAGGAAGCCGAGTACTTCTCCTTCGGTACCAACGACCTGACCCAGATGACCTTCGGCTTCAGCCGTGACGACGCCGGGAAGTTCCTCGACGCCTACTACGACAAGAAGATCTACGAAAACGATCCCTTCGCGAAGCTGGACCAGAAGGGCGTCGGCAAGCTGGTCAAGATCGCCTGCGACCTTGGCAAGCAGACCCGCCCCGACATCAAGCTGGGCATCTGCGGCGAACATGGCGGCGACCCGAGCTCTGTCGAGTTCTGCCACAACGTCGGCCTGACCTACGTCTCCTGCTCGCCCTTCCGCGTTCCGATCGCCCGTCTGGCTGCTGCCCAGGCTGCAATCAAGAACCCGAGAGCGTAAGCTGACGGTTTGACCGTATAACCAAACCATAAACCCCCGGATGGAAGCGCAAAACTTCCGTCCGGGGGTTTTGACGTGTAATTTGCTGTTCATGGAGGCGGGATTTGGTCCCCGCTGGAAGCCGTATCTTCCCCATCCAGCCGCAAATAGCTGCAAATGGCCTCGTAATAGCACTGGGCCAGCTGGGCGCAGCCTTCCTGGCTGCCATAGCGGGCGGCGTCGGAACTGCTGGTGACAAAAAACTGCTCGATCAGCACGCCCGGGCAGCCCACCCGGTCCAGCAGGCCGAAGGTCTCGGCGCCGTAGGCGGACTGGTCGGAATACTCGGCGACCCGCCGCTCCCCCGCCGCCGAAAAGTACATATACCGGACGCCGTTCTCCCCGCGGATCCGCAGATCGGTCCCCGTCTCCACCGCCGCGGCGACGCAAACGCCCATGGCGGCGCTCTCCTCATGCCCGTCCCAGCCGGGCGGCAGGGCGTAACACTCAAACCCGGAGGAATCGGGGCTGGCGTCCGAGTTGCAGTGGATGGAAACCAGCAGCTCCGCGCCCGCCAGGCCCGCCGCCTCCGCCCGGTCGTCCACCGACGCGGTCTCACTGTAATCTTTGGTCAGGACCGGCGCAAACCGCCCATCCGCTTCCAGCAGCGCGTAAAGCGCCTGCGCCGTCCAGGCGGTGATCTCGCTTTCGTCCACCAGCCCCGACGCCCCCTGGTCGCTGCCGCCGTGTCCGGGGTCGATCGCGACGACGATCCCCTCTTCTTCCGCGTCCGCCGCTTCCGGCGGGACGGAGGCGGCGGACAGGACGGACGGCGGGCGGGACGCCGTATAAATCGCGAGCCCGATCCCCGCCGCCAGTGCAAGCACCGCCGCTGCCCCGCCGCAGAGCAGCTTGAACCGGGGGGAAAAACGCCGGCGGGTTTTCCGGTTTGGACGGTAAACAGACAATCTGACCACGCTCCCTATCCGCTGTAAAAAATACCTATATAAAACACGCGGGGGGATGGGGAAAAATTGCGCCTGTTTTTGTAAAATAATCGTGAATTCCGGCGGAAAATGAAAAATCCCCGGACAGGGTATGTCCGGGGGCAGGTTTACCGCTTTTCGGTGCCGGTCAAAAGCTCCATCAGGTGGACCGCGTCCGCCCCGCCGTCTAAAAGCCCGGTCAGGCAGGCGTTGCAGTAGACGACGGCCTTCCCGTCCAGGCGGGCGGCATATGCCGCCATCCGCGCCTTCTGTTCCGCGGGGGAAAGGGGGGTGACATAAGGCTCGATCTGCGCAAAGGCTTTGGGGGCCATTTTCAGGTTGCCGGGCGCCACCGGCCGGTAGAGCCATTCGCCGTCGAAGACGGTCTTCTCCCGGTTGTCCGGCAGTTCGACGACCATGTAGCCCATCTTGCGCAGCAGGCTGCGGACGGCGTCCTGGAGGGGGATGTTATGCCGCGCCCGCCAGCAGTCCCGGAGGATGATCCGCTCGCCGGTATGGTCCGGCAGCTTCAGCCCCGGGATGCTGTCGAGATACTCCCAGGCGCTCTGCACGGCCGCCTGAGGCGCGTTTTCCCCAATCACCATGTCGCAGGTCTGGCAGACGGTGAGGGCGGTGTCGCCCGGCCCCAGCTTCTTATGGCCGGGGCGGCAGCACCCTTCGACCGCGACGCCCAAAGACGCCATCCACTCCTTCGCGGCGGCGGATGCCTCGGGGCGGAGCCGGGTGAAGTTGCAGCTGGGGTAATAATGGACCATGAAAACCATCCTTTCTTTTATTGGCTTATGCCTATAATACCACAAAACGCCGGTCTTCGCAAGGGGAGGGGCCCGCCCGCGGGGATGTTTCCAAAAAACGAACTTTTTCCAAATATTATTTGACATTTCAAAACCGGATATGCTATAATAAAAGCGTTGAAAAGGGAGTAGCTGATCCGGCCCGAAATGCCACGGGCCGGATTGCGGGAGTGCGACATACCGGTTCCCAGGAGGGGACCCGCGCCCGCTTAACGGGCAAGACTTTTCCCATGCAGGCGGCTGTGTGCGAAGGGTTTTGCTCTTTTTCATATCTGCTCCCACAAGCACGAAAGGATGAGTCAAGAAAAATGGAAGCAATTTTTGGCAATCTCCTGGACATGAACTTTAACCTGGTGATCATGTGGGTCATCGGCGCGGTTCTGATCTTCCTGGCGATTAAAAAGGACATGGAGCCCAGCCTCCTGCTGCCGATGGGGTTCGGCGCGATCCTTGTCAACCTCCCCAACTCCGGCGCGATCACCCAGGGGGAAGAGATCGGTGTCTTAAACGTCCTCTACGACGCCGGTATCGCAAACGAGCTGTTCCCGCTCCTGCTCTTTATCGGCATCGGCGCGATGATCGACTTCGGGCCGCTGCTGCAAAGCCCGTACCTTTTGATCTTCGGCGCGGCGGCGCAGTTTGGCATCTTCGTCACCGTTTCGCTCGCCTGCCTGTTCGGCTTTGACTTAAAAGACGCCGCTTCGATCGGCATTATCGGCGCGGCGGACGGCCCGACGGCCATCTTTGTCAGCCAGTATTTCGGCAGCAACTACACGGGCGCCATCATGGTCGCGGCATACTCGTACATGGCGCTGGTGCCGATCATCCAGCCGCCGGTCGTCAAGCTGCTGACCACCAAGAAGGAACGGACCACCCATATGAAGTACGCGGCGTCCACCGTTTCCAAGGAGACCCGCATCCTCTTCCCGATCCTGGTCACCCTGATCGCCGGTCTGATCGTCCCCCGCTCGGTGGCGCTGGTCGGTTTCCTGATGTTCGGCAACCTCCTCAGAGAATGCGGCGTGCTGGATTCCCTCTCCCGCACCGCCCAGGATGTGCTGGCGAATATCATCACCATCTTCCTCGGCATCACCATCGCCAGCCAGATGCAGGCGGACAAGTTCCTCAATCCCGAGACCCTGCTGATCCTGGCGCTCGGCCTGTTCGCGTTCATCTTCGACACCTTCGGCGGCGTCGTCTTTGCGAAGATCATCAACATCTTCCTCCCCAAGGAGAGAAAGATCAACCCGATGATCGGCGCCTGCGGTATCTCCGCCTTCCCGATGAGCAGCCGTGTTATCAGTAAGATGGCCCTCAAGGAAGACAACTCCAACTACCTGCTGATGCAGGCGGCCGGCGTCAATGTCGGCGGTCAGATCGCCAGCGTCATCGCCGGCGGCATGATCATCAACCTGATTGCCCACTAATCCGACAGGAGGTAAAAGTATGAACGTTCCGCTGTTTTTAGAGAGCCTCCTGATCCTGGTACAGGGGATGGCC
>CALXKG010000249.1 GCA_944388825.1 uncultured Clostridia bacterium
GGGGCGGAAGGGTTGTTGTAGTAGATCGTGGCGGAGCTGAGCGGCATTTCCGCGACCCCGTCAAAATATTCTCCCCACATCGACAGGCTGCCGTCCAGCTGGTTCAGGGCAGACTGGAGGCGCGCGCGGACGTCCTCGTCCACCGGGACGGTCCCGGCCGTCGCGTCGCAGTACCAGGTGATCGTATCCCAGTCGCCGTACTCGTCGGTATAGGTGCCGTATGAAACGTTGCGGTTGTACATCGCCCGGGCCTGGAATTCCTCGATCGCGTCGTCGCCGTTTAATTTAAAGTCCTCGTCGCAGAGGGAAAGGTCGCTGGTCGCATAATAGCCGGGGTCCTCGTGGAAGGTGATCTTCATCGCGTAGAGGCCCAGGTATTCCCCGACCCCATCCAGCGACGGGGCAAAGTACATCTCGGTGTCCATATACAGCCCGAACATCATCGTCGTCCGGATGATCTCGTACCCGAAAGTCCCTTCCGGCATCCCGGAAAGCTGTTCGTCTTCCAGCCGCACCCACTGGGTGCGGTCAAGCTGGAGCTGGTCCGCGACCGCGTCGGGGTCGGAGCCCCACTGGGCGTTTAAATATCCGTCGTAATGGTAGGTGTCCATCGCGCTGGGCGGCTGGCCGACCGAGCAGCCGGCAAGGGAAATGAGGGCCAGCGCCCCGGCGGCGGCGGAAACCCCCCGTAAAAATCTTTTCATCGCCATTTTTTCTCGCTATCCGTCCTTTTTAAGAGTATAACCGTTTTTATTATACGGTATCCGGCCGGTTTTGTCAAAGCGGGGCGTGTAAATTTTTTACGTTTCCTCCGCCTGTTCTGCCCCGTATTCCCGGCAGATCGCGATAAACGCCTTCAAATTGCCGGAAAGGTACTTGTTTTTGTGGTAGAGGATGTGGAAGGTGCGGCGGATCGGGTGACGCAGCCAGACCGGCGCCACCGTCCCCTCGGCGATATCCCGCCGGACAAGCGGTTCCGGCAGGACGGCAAGCCCCAGCCCGTTTGCGACCCCCTGCACGATCGCCTGGGTAGAGGCGCTTTCCCAAAGGGGGTTCACCTGGATCCCCTGCAGCGCGAAAGCGGCCTCCAGAATATCCCTTCCGGCGCTGCCCCGTTCCCGCATCAGCAGCGGATAGCCCGCCAGCACCGCAAGGGCGACGTCCTTTTTCCCGGCCAGGGGATGCCCGTGGGGGGCGACCGCCTGCAGGACGTCCCCCATAAACGGCGCGGCCGTCAGGTCGGCGGAAGCGGGAGACGTCTCGATCAGCCCCAGGTCGACCCGGTTTTCCAGGATGGACGCCTCCACCTCGCCGGAATTGCAGATCTTTGCCTCCAGCCGCAGCCCCGGCAGCTTCTCCCGGCAGCGGACCGCCAGCTCCGGCAGGATGCGGTTGCCGATCGTGATGCTGGTCCCGACCCGCAGCACCCCCTGCCTGTCCCAGCTGCGGACCCGGGTCTCCATCTCGTCAAAGAGGGAAATGATGTGCAGCGCATAATCATAAAACATCTTCCCCTCTTCCGTCGGGACGATCCGGCGGCCGTACCGCTCAAACAGCCGCAGCCCGTAATACTGTTCCAGCTCGCGGATCGAGATACTGACCGACGGCTGGGTCAGATGCAGCTCATCCGCCGCCCGGGTAACCGAGCTGTGCCGGAAGACCGACACAAAAATCCGCATATGCCGGAGGGTCATATCCCCGCCCCCTTATATTAAAATATCTATGATAACCATAGAATAATACAATTTTACAAATCTGTCAACCGGGCGTATACTGGAGACAGGCAAAAGGAAGTTTTCCAACACACCACAGGCTTTCACAAACAGAAGGTTTTCTGATGGAAAAGAAGTCAACCGTCCTGCGCAGGCTCTTCCTCTCCACCTTCACTCTGAGCGCCTTCACCTTCGGCGGGGGATATGTCATTGTGACGCTGATGAAGAAGAAGTTTGTCGACGAGCTGCGCTGGATCGACGAGGAAGAAATGCTCGACCTGACCGCCATCGCCCAGTCGGCCCCCGGCGCGATTGCCGTAAACGGCGCGATCGTCGTGGGGTACAAGCTGGCGGGGCTGCCGGGCGCGCTGGTCGCCAGTATCGCGACGATCCTGCCGCCCTTTCTCATCATTTCGCTTATTTCGGTCTTTTACAGCGCCTTCCGGGAAAACGCCTGGATCTCCGCCCTACTTTCGGGGATGCAGGCAGGGGTCGGGGCGGTCATCGCCTCGGTCGTCTTCCAGATGGGGCTGGGGGTCGTAAAGGAAAAGGACCCGCTTTCCGACCTGATCCTGGCGGGCGCCTTTATCGCGGCCGTCGTCTTCAACGTCAACGTCGTGCTGGTCATCCTGGCCTGCGGGGCGATCGGCGTCATCCGCACCAAATGGGCCCACCGCCCGGCGGCCCACATGGGGGCGCATATGGCGAAAAGGAGGGAAAACCGTTGACCATCCTCGCGCTGTTTCTCAGTTTCATCCAGATCGGTCTGTTCAGCTTCGGGGGCGGGTACGCCGCCCTGCCGCTCATCCAGTCGCAGGTGGTCGACCTGCACGGGTGGCTCACGATGGAAGAGTTTTCAGACCTCATCACCATCTCCCAGATGACGCCGGGGCCGATCGCGATCAATTCGGCGACCTTTGTCGGCATCAAGATCGCCGGCATCCCGGGGGCTGTCGTCGCGACGCTGGGATGCGTCCTCCCCGCCTGCATCCTCGTCACGGTTATTGCGAAGCTCTACCTCAAATACCGCAATATGGCGATGCTGCAGGGGGTCCTGCATGCCCTCCGCCCGGCGGTGGTGGCGCTGATTGCGTCGGCGGGGATTTCGGTGATGGTTTCGGCCCTGTGGGGTGAGGGGGCCGTCAGCCTTTCCGGCGCCGACTGGAAGATGGCGGTCATCTTCCTCATCTGCCTTGTCCCGCTCCTGAAAACCAGGGTCAACCCGGTCTGGGTGATGGCGGGGGCGGGGGTATGCAACCTGCTCGCCGGGGTTATCAGCGGCAGCCTGCCGCTTCCATTCTGAAGGGAGGCTTCAGCATGAAAATGTATATCCATACAGCGCCTGCCCGGTACGACCTGACCGACGCCGGACGGCGGCCGCTGGGGAAGATCCGGCGGGGATTATGGCATAAGCAGACGCTCCGGCTGTACGGTGCGGACGGCAGGCTGCTGCTGACCGTCTGGCCGGAGAGGGAAGGCGCCTGCTTCACCGAAGGGGGTCCCGCCGTCTCATACGCCCCTTTCCGGCGGCAGCCGGCCCGGTTTGCCCTCCGGCCGCCGAAAGCCGCGTCGGCGGGGTTTGCCTCGCCCTGGGGGGAATTTACCCTCCTGCAGGGGGAAAAGCGGGAATTTACCCTTTTGCAGGACGGGAAAGAGGTCGGCGGCATCCGGCATATGCTCGCGGCAGACAAGGAGCTGTCGCTCACCCTGCCGGAGGGGGATGAACCGGCGGTCATCCTCTGCGGGCTGGTCTTTTCCATCGCCTGGCTGATGCTGCACGACGACGATTATGAGATTGTCTGACCTGTCCAAACGCAAAAAGCCTGCTTCCGCAAAAGGGAAACAGGCTCAGTTTGTCGATAAATTTATTTTTGCGCATTTTTTGGGTGCTGCGCACACTTCGTTATCAGTGGCAAAACTGTGGTCAGTTTCGGAAGTACGGAAACGGAGCGCCTGGGAAAGGGCTCTGCCCTCTCCACTCCTGCCAGCCCTTTAAAAAGGGCTGGACCCTAAACTTCTGATCGCCGCCCGTTTCTTCGTAATTTCCACGCCAGCGCCAATTTTGCGTTTTGTCCATCGGTTTTTCGACAGCCTGAAGCCTGCTTCCGCAAAAGGGAAACAGGCTTTTTATTATGCCGGTCAGATCACCCGGCTGCGGATGACGTCCGGCACCGCGTCCAGCTTTTCCGCCAGGTCGGCGGGGACATTCCCGCTCAGGTCAAAGATCGTATAGGCGTACTCCTTGCGGGAACCGGAGATCATGTTCTCGATGTTCCCGCCGCCCGCGGAGATGACCGAGGTGATCCGGTTGATCAGTCCGCTGACGTTTAAATGGATGACGCAGGCCCGCCGCATCCCCGGCGTCCGGGGGAGGGAAACGCTCGGCAGGTTGACCGAGTTTGTGATGTTGCCGGTCTCGAGGTAGGCGGACAGTTCCCCTGCCGCCATGACCGCGCAGTTGTCCTCCGATTCCGGCGTCGACGCGCCGAGGTGGGGGAAAGCGACGACCGCTTCCACCCCCAGCATCTCCTCCGCCGGGAAATCGGTCACATAGGCCGACACTTTATGGCTGCCGATCGCCGCCATCAGGTCGGCGGTGACGACCAGCTCGCCCCGGGCAAAGTTGATGAGCCGCACCCCCTGCTTCATCGTCGCGAGGGAAGAGGCGTTGATCATTCCCTTCGTTTCGCCGTTGCAGGGGAGATGGAGGGTGATATAGTCGCAGTTCTCATAAATTTCCGCCAGCGTCGCGGCCCGCCTGATGCCGGACGACATCGACCAGGCGGCTTCGACCGACAGATAAGGGTCGTAGCCGTAGACGGTCATCCCCAGCGCCAGGGCGGCGTTGGCGACCTTGACGCCGATCGCCCCCAGGCCGACGACGCCCAGCTTCTTGCCCATGATCTCGGGCCCGGTAAACGCCCCCTTGCCCTTTTCGATCTGCTTCTGGATATCGGGGTCCTGTAAGCCCTGCACCCATTTCATCCCGGCGGCGACCTTGCGGGAGGCCATCATCAGCCCAAGGATGACCATTTCCTTGACCGCGTTGGCGTTGGCGCCGGGGGTGTTGAAGACGACGATCCCCTTCTGGGCGCAGGCGTCCAGCGGGATGTTGTTGACCCCGGCCCCGGCCCGGGCGACCGCCAGGACGCTGCCCGGCAGGTCCATGTCGTGCATCGACGCCGAGCGGACCATGACCGCGTCGGGGGCAGCGATCTCCTCCCCCCAAACATACTTGGAACGGTCGAATTTTTCCAGCCCGATCGGGGATATTTTATTGAGGGTTAAAATCTGGTACATGGGAAGCCTCCTGTCTGGAATAATGGTTATTTGCCAAAAATACGTCTCAGCCGTTTTGGACCTCAAAGCCCTTCATAAATTCGATGAGCGCCCGTACGCCTTCCACCGGCATCGCGTTGTAGATGGACGCCCGCATCCCGCCGACCGTCCGATGTCCCTTCAGGTTGACAAACCCGGCCTTTTCCGCTTCTTTGACAAACTTCCCGTCCAGTTCCTTGTCGCCGGTGACAAACGGGATATTCATCAGCGACCGGGAGCCTTTCTCGACCGTCCCTTTAAACAGCCTGGACTGGTCGAGGAAGCTGTACAGCAGCTCCGCCTTTTCGCGGTTTAACTTCTCCATCTCCCCAAGGCCGCCGATGTCCGATTTCAGCCACTCCAGCACCAGCATACAGATATAGATCGCATAGCAGGGGGGCGTGTTGTACATCGAGCCGGCGTCCAAATGGGTCTTGTACTGCAGCATCGTCGGCGTGCCGGGGCGGGACGCCTCCAAAAGCGCCTTTTTCCCGATGACGACCGTCAGCCCCGCCGGGCCCATGTTCTTCTGCGCGCCGGCGTAGAGCAGGCCGAAGCGGCTGACCGGCAGCGGCTGGGAGAGGATCATCGACGAGATATCGGCGACGAGGGGCGTATCCCCGGTGTCGGGGATATACGGGTAAAGGGTGCCGTAGATCGTATTGTTGAGGCAGATATGGACGTAATCGGCGCCGGGCGAAAAGGAGAGGGACTCTTCCGCCGGGATATAGGAGAAGGTCTTATCGGCAGACGAACCGGCGATATGGACGTTTTCCTCCCCCAGCAGCTTTTTCCCTTCCGACGCCGCCTTTTTGGCCCACTGGCCGGTCAGGACATAGTCGGCCCTGCCGGAGCCGGCCGCGAGGTTTAAGGGGACCATCGCAAACTGGGTGGACGCCCCGCCCTGCAAAAAGAGGACGGCGTAGTCCTCCGGAATCCCCATCAGCTCCCGCAGCAGCGCTTCCGTGCGGTCGACGACCGACTGGAAGACCGCCGAACGGTGGGACATCTCCATCACCGACTGGCCGCTCCCGCCATAGTCCAGCATTTCCGCCGCCGCCCGGGATAAGACCGCCTCCGGCAGCATCGATGGCCCGGCGCTGAAATTATAGACTCTGCTCATATTAAAACCTCCTGTTTAAAACGGGGGACGCTTCCCCAGTATGTTTTCGAGCTGTAGACAAATCTCTCAACTGTGTATTTGCATACTTTTGAAAAGGGTTGGGCACATTATACACCAAAACGGCTGTATTTGCAATAGATACAGGTGTTTTCGACCGGAAAAGTGTTCATTTTCGGACAACTGCTGTATTTGGACGGGAAACTTGACATTTTTTTGTCACTTTATCCCAACACAGTGTTAAAAACCCTGCCCGGAAAAATCTCCTGCATAAATCCCGGCAAACCGGAAAGACTGCTTGTGAAAGAAAAATTCCCCGCCCTTCTCATCCATATGGCGGGGTGCCGATAGGAAAGGAACGGTGTTTGCAGATGAAGGA
>CALXKG010000250.1 GCA_944388825.1 uncultured Clostridia bacterium
ATGGGTGCATAATTTAGCGCCCTGCCTTAAAGGCGTCACACCCGGGGTCGACGGCGCTTTGTCCGAGGGATTCCTCGCTCCGCAGCAGCCGGTTGTATTTTGCCGTCCGTTCGCTCCGGCTGGGCGCGCCGGCTTTGATCTGGCAGGCGTTTAACCCGACCGCCAGGTCGGCGATCGCCGTGTCCTCCGTCTCGCCCGACCGGTGGGAAATGATGGCCGCGTACCCGGCCCGCTGCGCCATTCCGACCGCCTCGATCGTCTCGGACACCGACCCGATCTGGTTGAGCTTGATGAGGATAGAATTCCCGCATCCCATCGCTATGCCCTTTGAAAGCCGCCCGGTATTGGTGACAAACAGGTCGTCCCCGACCAGCTGTACCTTTCCGCCCAGCTCCCTTGTCATCTTCTGCCAGCCTTCCCAGTCCTCCTCGTCCAGCCCATCCTCGATCGACCAGATCGGATATTGTCCGCACAGTTTCTTCCAATGGGCGATCAGCTCTTCCGATGTGAAAACCTGCCCGCTTTTCGGCAGCCTGTACCGCCCCGTCTCACCGGTTTTCCATTCGCTGGAGGCGGCGTCCAGCGCCAGGACGAAGTCCTTCCCGGGGCAATATCCCGCCTTTTCAACCGCGTCGAGGATCGCCAGGATCGCCTCCTCGTCGCTGCCAAGGTCAGGCGCAAACCCCCCTTCGTCGCCGGCGGCGGTCGCAAGCCCGCGGGATTTGAGGATATCCCGGAGCGCGTGGAACACCTCGGCGCACATCCGCAGCCCTTCCTGGAAGCAGCAGGCCCCGGCCGGCATGATCATAAACTCCTGTACGTCGACGGTATTGGCCGCGTGGGCGCCGCCGTTTAGGATGTTCATCATCGGCACCGGCAGCCTTGTCCCGCTCACCCCGCCGAAAAACCGGTACAAGGGGATGCCATACGCCCCGGCTGCCGCTTGGCAGCAGGCGAGCGAGACGGCGAGGATGGCGTTGGCCCCGAGGTTAGACTTGTCTTTCGTCCCGTCAGCCCTGCGCATCGCGCCGTCGACCGCGTAAATGTCGGAGGCGTCCATGCCGGTTATCACGCCGGCGATCGCCCCGCCGATGTTTTCCACCGCCTTGGAGACTCCCTTGCCGCCAAACCGGGCCTGGTCCCCGTCCCGCAGCTCCAGCGCCTCAAACTGCCCGGTAGACGCGCCGCTGGGGGCCGCCCCGCGGCCGGTCGTGCCGCAGCCGAGGGTGATCTCCGCCTCGACGGTGGGGTTGCCGCGGGAATCGATGATCCAGCGCCCTTTGACGCCGGTGATTTTCAGGTCTTTCATAGTATAGCCTGCCTTTCAAACGGTAATCTGGAACACTTCCATTTTGCCCTGCCGGCAGGCGGATATGCGCATGAAAAAACTCCCGCAAAGCGGACGCTTCGCGGGAGTTTATCTATTCTTCCGGGGACTTTACGCCTTCGGCAGGACTTCGGTGTTGAAGAATTCTTCAACTGTATCCGGATGGACCGAGAAGAGTTCCTCATCCCGGGTAACACAGACGCCTTTTTCGCAGTTGCCGGTGCAGAAGGTGCCGGCCAGCTGGACCTTATCGCCGAGGTTATTGGCGGCGATAAGCTTCTGAAGCTGTTCAATGACCGATTTGGAGCCTTTGACGTGGCAGGAGCTGCCAATGCAAACGGTGAGTTTCATACAGAAATTTCCTCCTTATTTTTTCTTGCTGTCGGCGATCGCATCCAGCCGCTTGTTGCGGAAATAGAGGATGATATCGGCGGTGACGAAGATGATGTTCGGCCAATACATGATAAAGGCGAGGTTGTAGGGGGTGATGGAACCCTGGGAGATCAGGATGATCTTGGAGATGATGCCGCAGACATAGCCCAGCGCGATAAAGATGGTGAAGGTGACCGAGTTGCCCTTCGCGGTGCGGGACTTATAGGAGCGGTAGACCTTCAGCGGCCAGGAGATGCCGAAGGACAGGATCATCAAAAACTCGAGTATTTCGGGGATGGACATGGGGATTTGCCTCCAGTAATTATATTTTCACCCCGTCCGGGGCCGCCCCGGAAGGCAGCCCCGGACAGAGGGGAAGTCATTTCTGCCGTCTGTAGTCGGGCAGGAGCTTCGGCGAAACGATATCCGAGTGGATACCGGCCTCTTCCATCTCCTTCTGGTACGCGGCGACATGGTCGAGGTTTAACTTGCCGACGGTGACGTCCTTGGCCTTGGCGGCGGCGTTGCGGCCGGCGTTGCGCCCGAAGACGATGATGTCAAGGAGCGAGTTGCCCATCAGGCGGTTGCGGCCATGGATGCCCCCGACCGCCTCGCCGGCGACGTACAGGTTCTCGACGCCGCTCATGCAGTTGGTATCAATATCGATACCGCCGTTCTGGTAATGGAGGGTGGGGTAGACGAGGATCGGTTCCTTGCGGATATCGATGTCGTACTTGGCGAACATCCGCATCATCGCGGGGATCCGCTTTTCGATCGTCCCTTCGCCGCCCTTGATTTCGATCATCGGGGTATCCAGCCAGACGCCGACCCCTTCGGGGGTATGGACGCCCTTGCCGTGGTCGGAGCACTCACGGATGATGGAAGCGGCCGAGACGTCGCGGGTTTCCAGCGGGTTCATGAACGCCTCGCCGTCGACGTTGATCAGCATCGCGCCCAGCGAACGCACCTTCTCGGTGACCAGCGCGCCGAAGATCTGTTCCGGGAACGCGGCGCCGGTCGGGTGGTACTGGAGGGTGTCGGGGTAGAGCAGCTTCGCGCCCGCCCGGTAACCGAGGACCAGGCCGTCGGCGGTCGCGCCGTAGTGGTTGGAAGTGGGGAAGCCCTGATAGTGCATACGGCCGGCGCCGCCGGTGGCGATGATGACCGTCTTCGCTTTCGCGATCAGGATCTCTTCGGTCTCCATATTGAGCAGGACCGCGCCGGCGACCGCGCCCTTATCGTCCTTGATCAGCTCGATAGCCGCGGTAAAGTCGACGACCGGGATGCCGCGGTTTAAAACCTCGTCCCGCAGGGTCCGCATGATCTCAGCACCCGAGTAGTCCTTCGCCGCGTGCATCCGCTTGCGGGAGGTGCCGCCGCCGTGGGTGGTGATCATCGTGCCGTCGGGGGCCTTGTCGAACTCGACGCCGAGGTTGTTCAGCCACTGGATCGCCTCGGGGGCCTCGGTGACCAGCTTGTAGACCAGTTCCTTCTTAGCCGCGAAGTGGCCGCCGCCGAAAGCGTCGAGGAAGTGCTGGGCGGGGGAGTCGTTCGGTTTGTCGGCCGCCTGGATGCCGCCTTCCGCCATCATCGTGTTGGCGTCGCCCATCCGGAGCTTGGTGACGATCATGACGTTCGCGCCGCCGTTATTGGCCTCGATGGCCGCCGAAGCGCCGGCGCCGCCGCCGCCGATGATCAGCACGTCGACGTCGTAATCCGGGTTGGAAAGGTCGATCTTCTCCGGGTTGATCCGGGGGTTCGCCTGGAGGATCGCGGCCAGCTCCAGCGGGACCTTCTCGCCCTTGTTGGGGCCGATCGCGAGGTTGGTAAACTGCCCTTCCTTATAGTCGGGATGGTAGGTCTTGAGGAGGGTATCCTTTTCCTCAGCGGTCATCCGCCGGGGGTCAAGGGTAACGTTGACCGCACGGGCCGCCTCGACCTTTTTCATCGACTCGAGCATTTCATTGGTATAATTGGCCATGGATAACCCCTCCTTATTTCTCGATCTCGCGGGTATTGTACAGCTCCTGGATCTCGGAGAGCGGCTTGCCCATCAGGTCTTCGATCAAGCCCTCGAACTTGCCTTCCTTGATCTCTTCCACCCGGTCGGCCAGGTGCTGGGACTTGGGCGCCAGGTATTTGCCGTTGAGGCGTCTGGCCAGCATCGCGACCTGCGGATGGGAGATGCCCGCCGGGCAGCGGGAAGAGCAGATGCCGCACATGACGCAGTCAAACGACTCCTCGGCACATTTCTCGTACTCGCCGCGCTGGGCGTAGGCGATGTACTGCATGACGTTCAGGCTCTGGGGGCAGGCCTTGGTGCAGGCGTTGCAGCCGATGCAGGAGTAGATCTCGGGGGAGGGCTGCATCATGATCGTCTCGTCGGGGCGAACCTTCTCAATGTCGTAGATCTGTTTGACCAGCGGGAAGCCGGGCAGCATACAGATGTACATATTATCCTGTACCTGGGTCTGACAGGCGAGGCAAGCCTGCAGCTCGGGGGCGCCCTTGATCCGGTAGACGGTCGCGCCGGCGCCGCAGAAGCCGTTGCGGCAGCCGCAGCCGCGGATCAGCTGGTAGCCGGCGTATTCGATCGCCTTCATGATGGTCAGGCTGGAGGGCACTTCATACATTTTGCCCATCAGAAAAACATGAACCATATTTTCCATTGTCAGTACACGCTCCTTTATTAGTACTCGTTGGGAAGTTCGTCCAGCTG
>CALXKG010000251.1 GCA_944388825.1 uncultured Clostridia bacterium
CAAAAAATTTCTTCCTGCTGCCAAAAAACGGGATTTTCGGCCGGTTATGGCCCGGGAACTTCTGCCTTTATCCCAGCCTGGGCGGATGGGTCAGCTTTTCCCACAGCTTGAAAAGGGCGAAGGAAAAGTCCATTTCCGGGACTTCTTCCGCCGCCAGCAGCGGCAGTGCGCAGATCTCCTCCCCGTCCAAGGTGAACGAGGCCCTGCCGACCTCCTGCCCGGCTGCGACCGGCGCGGACAGCTCTTCGGGCAGGGAAACGGAAATTTCCACCGACCCGCTTCTGCCTTTGGGGAGGACGACCGGCCGGGTTTCCGCGGGGGACAGCGCCGCCGACGCCGCCGTCCCGCCCGACACCGGCACCGGCGTCAGTTCTTCTTCGGGGACGGCGGGGGTGAAGGATTCATAGTTTGCAAACCCGTAGTCGAGCAGGGTCCGGCAGGCGTCAAACCGCTCGGCGGACGTATCGCTCCCCATCGAGACGGCGACGAGGGAGAGCCCATCCCGGGTAGCAGAGGCGGAAAGGCAGCTGCCCGCCCCGTCGGTGGTGCCGGTCTTTAAGCCGGTGCAGCCGTCGTAGTAGCGGACCAGCTTGTTGGTGTTGACCAGCCCCGTCTCCCCGTTCCGGAGGGCGTCCATCCAGATGGTCGTAAAATCGGTGACGCCCGGATGCTTGAGCAGCTCGACCGACATGATCGCGATATCCCGTGCGGTCGAAAGATGCCCGTCGGCGTCTAAGCCGGTCGGGTTTTCAAAGTGGGTGTTTTCCATCCCCAACGCCTCTGCCCGTTCATTCATCCGCTGGACGAAGGCTTCCTCGCTGCCGGCGACCGTTTCGGCCAGCACCATCGCGCAGTCGTTGGCCGAGTTGACCGCCGTCGCCTTGATGATGTCCGAAAGGGGCATCTCCTCCCCCGGTTCCAGCCAGATCTGGGTGCCGCCCATCGACGCCGCGTGTTCCGAGCAGACGACTGTCTGGTCGAGGGAGATCTGCCCCGCCTCCAGCGCCTCAAAGGTGAGCAGCAGGGTCATGATCTTGGTGATCGAGGCGGGCGGCATCGGCTGGTCGGCGTTTTCCTCGTAGAGGACGGTGTCCCCCGCGACGAGGATACAGCTTTCGGCCGGTATGTCCAGCGCCGGTTCCCCTTCCGCGAAAGCGGGCAGCGGGGCCAGGAGGACGCCCAGTATCCCGAACGCCGACGCAAGCCGCGCCGCCTGCCTTTTCCACGCCTTTACCATATAAACCCCTCCCTTTTGTCCTGCCGGACGGTTTACCCTGAGTATATGCGCGCCTGCCGGGGAATATACAGGGAAGGCTATCCCATCATCAGCCAGAACAGGGCGGCGATCAGCCCGGGCGAGCAGCTGCCCTGCCGGCTCAGAAGCAGGAGCAGCAGCATCAGCATCGCCCGGTCGCTGTCCCCGCCCAGTATCCCCAGCTGCCCCATCAGCCCGTCCAGCCCGGCGGGCGGATGGTGCGGCGGAGCGGGCGGAGACGCCGCCCGTTTCGGCGGAACCGGCGGCGAAAGGCGGGGCGGGTCCTGGGGCAGAGCAGGCTGTACGCCTTCCAGCCGGGCGCGGGCCTGCCGCTGCATTTCCCGGACCCGGCCGGCGGCTTCTTCCTGCATCCGGCGGAGCTCCTCGGGGGAGTAGTTGTAATTTGGCAAACGGTTCACCCCTTTCCCTGGCCCGAAAGGCCGGACAGCAGGTTTTGCAGGCCGTTTTCTCCCAGCGCTTCCAGCGCCTGCACCATCCGCAGCATCTGCGCCGCCTCCTGCACCTTCGGCCGCCGTTCGGGCCGGAGCAGGGGGCCAAGGCTCTGGAGGAACCGGGTCTCCGGCCCCTCCGCCTGCATGGCCTTTGCGATTTTCGCGACCGCCGCGATCATCTGGGGGCTGATGGCGGGGGCGTCCGACGGGACAGGCGGGGGCGGGGCTTTCCCGGCGCCCTGCCCGCGCAGCGCCTCTTCCAGCTTGTCGGAGAGGCCCATGCTTCCGGCCATCTGCCGCAGCTGCCGCACCGTATCCTCGTCCTGCAAAAGGCTTTGCAGGTCAAACCCGCCCTTTTCCGCCATTGTCCCACCTCCTGCCGTCTCTGGTTATTTCTGTCTGCCGAAAAGGCCGTTTAAGCCGCCCGATTCCGCCATCCTGCGGGCGGTTTCGGCCATCTGGGGGTCATGGGCCGCCTGCATCGCCGCCGCCCGCCGGTTTTCCGGCAGGGCGGAAATGAGCGCCTGCAGATCGCCGCTGCGGTAGCCCGCTTCCAGCGCCGCGGGGTCGGCGCCCGTCTGGCGGGCAAGGGCGTGCAGCAGCGCCCGCTCGGTATCCGAAAGAGGGCTTTGCGGGGAAAGGGTGCTGAACTGGGACATAGGCGATACCTCCGTTTAAATTGCACGGCGCGTCCAGTTGACGAACCGGGCGCGATGGTTTATACTTATGCTGTATATCAGGAAAATATGCCCGGCCCGTCAAAGTGTGCCGGGCCTTTAGAAAGGATGCGCGCCCATGGACATCCGCCGGATTGTCGTGATATCCGACACCCACAAGGACTTTCTGTCGCTGCGGAAGATCGCCGAGCGGCATATGCACAACGCCGACCTCTTTATCCACCTGGGGGATCTGGAAGAGGACGTCAAAAAGCTGCGGGCCCTCTATCCCAACCTGCCGTTTCAGCAGGTGCGGGGCAACTGCGACTTCGGCTCCAAACTGAAGACGGTGGATACAGTCGAGATGGGCCGGGCGAAGGTCCTCTTCTGCCACGGGCATACGATGATGGTCGGCAGCGGGACCGGGCTGCTGGAGCAGGCCGCCCGGGAACAGGGCTGCAATATCGCCCTGTTCGGCCATACCCATATTTCGGTCTGCCGGTATCAGGACGGGCTGTATCTGATGAACCCCGGTTCCCCCGCCCAGCCCCGGGACGGACGGAAGAGCTACGGCATCATCGACATCACCGACACCGGCATCCTCCCCTATATCGTCAAACTCGATCCGTGAGGTGGAAGATGGAAAACGAATTTACCTTTACCTGCCCGGTCTGCGGGCGCCCGCTTTTCATGCAGGAGGGCGGCCTCGGCTGCGAAAAGGGACACCGGTTCGACCGGGCCAGGAGCGGGTATGTAAACCTCCTGCTGCCCGGGGACAAGCACGCGAAGCTCCCCGGCGACAACCGCCCGATGGTAAACGCCCGCCGGGCGTTTCTGGAAAAGGGGTTTTACCGCCCGATGGCGGAAGAACTGGCGGGGGAGGTGGCCGCGGCTTTCGCGGGGCGGAAGGGCGAGGTGCGGCTGCTGGACGCCGGGTGCGGGGAAGGGTATTATACCCGCCTGGTCTTTGACCGCCTGGCAGAGGCGGGGACCGGCTGCGCGCTCGTAGGGGTGGATATTTCCAAATTTGCCGCCGAAAAAGCCGCCAAACGGTTTCAGCCGGGGGAAAAGGCGGTGATCGCCGCCGCCAGCGTCTTCCGCCTGCCGCTGGCGGAAGAGAGCTGCGACGGGCTGATGAGCCTGTTCGCGCCGTTTGCCCGGGAGGAATTCCTCCGGGTGCTAAAGCCCGGCGGCTGGATGTGGGAGGTGATCCCCGGGGCCCGGCACCTCTGGCAATTAAAGGAAGCGGTTTACGACCGCCCCTATCCCAACGAAGTAAAGGACTATCCGGTCGAGGGGTTCGGCTTTATGGGCAGCAGGCCGGTCGCAGGGGAGATCGCCCTGCGCGGGGAGGAGATCGCGGCCCTCTTCCAGATGACCCCGTACTATTACAAGACCTCCGCCGAAGGGCAGGCCCGGGCGGCGGCGCTGGAGGAATTGACGACTGAGATCTCTTTTGAGATCCTTTCCTACCGGAAAAAGTAAGGGCCTTCCCCGGAGAGGGGAATTGCAGATCAACCAGGAGGGATATTATATGGGAGAACTTTCCGGCAAAACCATCCTCGTCGGCGTGACCGGCGGCATCGCGGCCTATAAGACGCCGAACCTTGTCAGCCTGCTGGTGCAAAAGGGCGCGGACGTCCATGTGCTGCTGACCGAGAACGCCAAAAACATCATCCCGCCGGTCCCCTTTGAGGCGCTGACCGGCAACCGCTGTCTCTCAAGCCCCTTTGAGCGGAGCGACCCGCCGGTCATCCACCACATCGCGCTGGCGAAAAAGGCGGACCTGGTGATCATCGCCCCGGCGTCGGCCGACGTGATCGGCAAATGCGCCGGCGGCATCGCCGACGATATGCTCACTTCGACCATCCTCGCCTGCCAGTGCCCCATCTATTTCGCCCCCGCGATGAACGACCGGATGTATATAAACCCGATCGTCCAGGAGAATATGGAGAAGCTCCGCCGCCACGGCTGGCGCCAGATCGACCCGGTCTCCGGGCATCTCGCCTGCGGCACCGACGGGCTGGGCAAAATGCCCGACCCCCGGGAGCTTTACCAGCATATCCGCCGGGAACTGGCCTGCCCCCACGACATGGCGGGGGTGAAGCTCCTCGTCACCGCCGGGGCTACCCGGGAGCCGATCGACCCGGTGCGGTATATCACCAACCATTCCTCCGGGCGGATGGGCTGCGCGGTCGCCGAAGCGGCGATGCTGCGGGGGGCGGACGTGACCCTTGTCGCCGCCGGGCTGGAGGTGGAGCCGCCGCCCTTTGTCACGGTCGTCCGGGCGATGTCGGCCGAAGAGATGTTTGCGGCGGTGACCGCCCGCGCGCCGGAAATGGACCTGATCGTCAAGTCCGCCGCCGTCGCCGATTATACGCCGGCGGAGACCGCCGCACATAAGATCAAGAAATCGGGCGGGGATCTTTCGCTGCCGCTCAAGCGGACAAAGGATATCCTCGCGTTCCTCGGCGAACACAAAAAAGAGGGGCAGCTGCTCTGCGGGTTCTCGATGGAGACCGAAAACCTGCTGGAAAACTCCCGGAAAAAGCTCGTGAAGAAAAACCTAGACATGATCGCCGCCAACAGCTTGAACACCCCCGGCGCGGGCTTTCAGGGGGAGACCAACGTCCTCACGCTGATCACCCGGGAGGAGGAGGTCCCGCTGCCGCTGATGGGCAAGTTTGAGGCGGCGATGGAGCTGCTGACCCGTTTGATGGCGATGCGCAGCGAAAGGAAGGCATAATATGGACGTCAATTTCGAACTTTTAAGCGCGATCCTGGACGCCTACCCCTACCAGGTGGTTTTCTGCGACCGTCAGCATATCATCCGGTATATGAACAAAGAGGCCCACAGGCTGTATGACGGGAGGACCGGCATCGGCGACTCGATTTTTAGCTGCCACAACGAAGACTCCCGCAGGAAGATCGAAGCCTTCCTCGCCCGGGCGGACGCCGGGGAGGGGGAGATGCCGGAGGCGGTCAACCTCTCAAAGGGCGAGCGGGAATTTTTCACCCCCGTCCGGGACAAAGAGGGGAAGGTCGTCGGCTATTTCGAACGGCACGAGTGGTACTGGGACCTGAAGCCGCTGGATGGAAAGGCGTAAGGGGCTGACCGGCGGGGCGCTGAAAAGCGCCGCGGTTTTCTGTATGCTGCTGGACCATGCCGGCTGGGCGTTTGTGGATACCCTTTCGCCCGCCGGCTTTTTTCTGCACCTGCTGGGACGGGTCACGGCGCCGGCCGTCTGCTTCCTGCTGGCGGAAGGGTACCGCCATACCCGCAGCTTTCCCCGTTACGTTGGCCGGATGGCGGTTTTCGCCGCCCTTTCCTACCTGCCATACCTCTATTTCCAGACCGGGCGGCTGCCGGACGGGGAAAACTGCCTCAGCTTCAATATGCTCTATACGCTGACCCTCTGCCTGCTGGCGCTGCGGGTGGAGGAGCGGTGCGCGGGGGCGGATAAATGGGTGGGGCTCGGCCTGCTCTTTTTCCTCTCCCTTTTTGGCGACTGGCCGGGGGCGGCGGTGCTGTTTACGCTGAACTTTTCCCGCAGCCGGGGGGATTTCCGCCGGATGGCGGTTTGCCACGGGCTGATCACCGGGCTGTTTATGCTGCTGCTCGGGGCGCAGTGCTGGAGCGCCGGGTTTTCGCCGGCGGAAACGGCCGGGAACCTCGCCTTTTACCCCGGTACCCTGCTGGCCCTGCCGCTCATTCGCGCCTACAACGGGCAGAGGGGGCGGGCCATATGCGGGAAGTGGTTTTTCTATTTCTTTTATCCCGCCCACCTGCTGGTATTGGGTCTGCTTCGGTGGGCCTGAAAAAAATTTCCGCCGGTGAATGGATTTTGCCTTCCCGATCGTGTTAAAGGTGAAACGGGGGAAACGCCCTCTGGAAAACGGATGCCTTTGACCCGAAGGAGGAACTTGTGATGAAGAAGAAATTACTGCTGACTTTAGCCGCCCTTGCCGTCGCCGCGGCTGTTCTGGCAGTCCCGGCCGCCGCCCACGGGGGCCACGGCCGGATGGACGGCAGCTGCCGGGAAGCGGTTTGCTGCTATCTGGATGAGGACGGGGACGGGACCTGCGACAACTGCGGGGACGCCTGCGGATACCGGCACTTTATAGACGAAGACGGCGACGGACTTTGCGACCGCTGCGGAAAGGCGCCCGTCCGGCAGGGCGGCTGCCATGGCCGCGGCCATCACGGCGGGCGGCGCTGCCGCGGATAATTTCAGCTGAAGAGGGATCGGGATGCGGAGCGAACAGGAGACAGAGCGGGCGCTGGTCCTATACGCCGATACCGTCCGGCGGATCTGCATGGTGCACCTCAAAAACGAGGCGGACACCGAGGACATCTTCCAGACGGTGTTCATCAAGTATCTCCTGTCCTCCCCCGCCTTCCGGGACGCGGAACACGAGAAGGCCTGGTTCATCCGGGTGACGCTGAATGCCTGCAAGGACCTGCTGCGCAGCTTTTTCCGCAGCCGGACGGTGCCGCTCTCTGAACTGCCGCCGCTGCCCGCCGTACAGGAGACAGAAGACCGGGAACTGTGGGAGGCGGTCTGGTCGCTGCCGGAAAACTACCGGGACGTCCTCTACCTCCACTATTTCGAAGGGTACACCGCCCCGCAGATCGGCAGGATGCTGCACAAAAACGTCAACACCGTCTATACCCTGCTGGACCGGGCGAAAAAGCAGCTGCGGGAAAGACTGGAGGGATAAGATGGAAAAACGGTTTATCGAAGCGGCCGGCCGGGTGCACGCCGGGCCGGGCCTTATCCAGTCCACCCGTTTAGCCGTAGCGGCAACCCGCCGGAGGCGGCGGGCCGTCCGGCGGGCTGCCGCTGCGGCGTCTGCCTTCCTGCTCCTGTCGGGCGGCGGATGGGTCTGGTTTGCGCCGGTCAGCGCGGTCAGCATCGACGCCGCCCAGCCGGTCCAGTTAAAGCTCAACCGTTTTGACCGGGTGGTGTCGGCGGAAGGGGGGGAGGTGCCGCTCTTTTCCGGCTGCGAGGCGGCGGTTTCCCGGCTGCTGGCCCGGATGGAGGCGGACGGGGCGGGCGAACTGCTGGTGACCGTCACCGGCGGGGATGCGGAACTCTATGAAATGGTTTCCGAATGTGCCGCCGGGCATCCGAACGTCTACTGCGACGGCGGCAGCGCGGAAGAAGCGGCGGCGGCGGACGCGGCCGGGCTGCCGCTGGGAAAATACCGGATGCTGCTTGCCCTGCAGGCCCTCGACCCGTCGGTGACGGCGGAGGAGGTCGCCGGGATGGGTATGCGGCAGCTGCGGGAATGGGAAGCGGCCCTGTCGGGGGAGGCGGACAGCGCCCCGGGCGGCGGGTCCGGAAACGGCGGCGGGGCCGGCCATCACGGCCGCCACGCAGGAAATGGGCAACAGAAAGGGAGAGGGAACCAATGCGGGTGATGACAGCGGAAGCGATGCGCCGGGCGGAAGCGCTGGCGGTGCAGGCGGGTATCAGTTATGAACGGCTGATGGAACAGGCCGGACAGGGGGCGGCGGAAAGGCTGCTCGCCCGGTACCGGGGCCGGCTGGAAAAAGAGGGGCTCACCGTCCTGCTGGGTAAAGGCAACAACGGCGGAGACGGGCTGGTGATCGCCCGGGCGGTGCTGGAATCGCTGCCGGGGGCGGAAGTGCGGCTTATCTTCTGCCTTGGGGAGCGGCTTTCGGAGCTGGCCGCCTTGAACCTCGCCCGGCTGGAGCCGTTTAGCGGGCGGGCCGTGCGGTATACCGCGGCGGAAGCCCCCGAGGCCGCCTTTTCCGGCGTCGTCCTCGACGGGATCTTCGGCACCGGATTCCATGGCGCGCTGCCGGACAGCATCCGTCCGGCGCTGCAAAAGGCGAACCGCGCCGCCGCCGTCCGCGTCGCCCTCGATATCCCGACCGGGGTAAACGGCGACAACGGGCTTTTTGACCCGGACGCATTCCGGGCGGAGACGACCTGCGCCTTTGCAGCGCTGAAGCCCGCCCACCTGTTTAAAGGTTCCCGCCCCTTCTGCGGGGAGGCTGAAATCATCCCGATCGGCATCACCGAAGGGATGCTGGCGGAGGCAGGGGGCCTTACCCGGATGGATAAAGCCCTGATCCGGGCTTCCCTCCCGTCCCGCACGGCCGACTCCCACAAAGGCAGTTACGGGAAGCTCCTGGGCATCGGCGGCAGCGGGACGATGACCGGCGCGGTGCTGCTCTTTTCGGAAGCGGCGGTACGGTGCGGGGTCGGGCTTGCGATGGCGGCGGCTCCCGAGATCGCGATCCGGCCGGTGCGGGCGATGCTGCCGGAGGCGCTGCAATATCCCTTTCCGCTGGGACCGGGCGGCTGTATCGCGGAAGAGGCGGTCCCGGCGCTCCTCCGGAAAGCGGCGGACTGGCCGGACGCGGTCCTCTGCGGCTGTGGGCTGGGGACGGGCGACGGGGCGGCGGCGCTGGTGGAAGGGCTGCTTTCCGCCGGCAGGCCGCTGGTGCTGGACGCGGACGGGCTCAACTGCCTGGCGGGGATGGGGACGCATCTGCTGCGGCGGGCGAAAGGGCCGGTTATCCTGACCCCGCACATGGCGGAATTTTCCCGCCTCTGCGGGAAGAGCATCCCGGAGATCCGGGAAGAGCGGATCCCGCTTGCCCGGGCGTTTGCGGCGGCGTACGGCGTCACCCTTGTCCTCAAGGACGCGACGACGGTCGTCGTCCAGCCGGACGGGCAGGCGTATCTCAACGACAACGGCAACTCCGGCCTTTCCCGGGGCGGCAGCGGGGACACCCTTGCCGGGATGATCGCCGCCTTCCTCGCGCAGGGGGCAGAGCCGGGGCAGGCGGCTGTCTGCGGGGTTTACCTGCACGCGCTGGCGGGGGATATGACGGCGGCGGAAATGACGCCGTACGGGATGACCGTCACCGATTTGATCCGCCGGCTGCCGCTGGCGTTCCGGGAAGTGCTGGGTCCATAAAGAGACGGCTTCCCACGGCACAGGCCCTTCCTGCGGGGCGGATCCCGCGGAAGGGCCTGTTATAGACGGACAGCGGGGACTTCGGAAATGATTTTGTGCAAAACGCCGGTTTTTACAAATCCGCTTGCAATTCCATTTCCGGTGTGCTATAATATAGAGCGTTGGAGGGACGGAAACGCCCTTTTGGCAGCTGGTATCTGGGTGTGGCGCAGGTGGTAGCGCGCTACCTTGGGGTGGTAGAGGCCGCAAGTTCAAGTCTTGTCACTCAGACCAGGAAAATCCCGTAAGGCTTTTGTCTTACGGGATTTTTCATTTTCCGCAAAAAGGTGTATAATACATGTATCCGCAGACCCATTACGACCCATGGAGGCAGTATGAACATTCAGATATTCGGCAGCCGCAAAAATTTCGATACCAAAAAAGCCGAACGGTATTTCAAAGAGCGCAGGATCCCGTACCAGTTTATCGACATGAAGGAGAAGGGAATGAGCCGCGGGGAACTGGAGAGCGTCCTGAAGGCG
>CALXKG010000252.1 GCA_944388825.1 uncultured Clostridia bacterium
GTCCGCCGGGCAGGCCGGCAGGCAGTCCCCCAGCCCGTCGCAGTAGTCCTCCCGCAGGAGCCTGGCTTTGCCGTTTACGATGCCGATCGCCCCTTCGTGGCAGGCGGACGCGCAGGCCCCGCAGCCGTTGCATTTGTTTTCGTCGATGCGGATGATTTTGCGGATCATAATTCCCTCCATAGGCCGGTATAAAACATTTCTCGCAGACCCATTATACCAGAAAACCCGACAAATTGCACCCCTTTCCGGCTGGCAAATCCTGCCCCGGCGCATATAAAGGAGGATCCCCATGAAAAAGATACTTGTCATCGCCACCGGCGGGACGATCGCCTGCAAGCGGACCGAAAGCGGCCTGACCCCGCTGATCACCTCGGAAGACCTGCTCTCCTTCATCCCGCAGGCGGGAAACTTCGCCCGGGTCGACGCGGTGCAGCTGTTAAACCTCGACTCCACCAACATCCGCCCCGAGCACTGGCTCCAGATGGCCCGCTGTATCCGGGAAAACTACCCCCGCTACGACGGGTTTGTCCTCTGCCACGGCACCGACACGATGGCGTTTACCGCCGCCGCCCTCTCTTACCTCATCCAGAATTCCCCTAAGCCCATCATCCTGACCGGGGCCCAGCGGCCGATCGACATGGAGGACACCGACGCCCGGATGAACCTCTCCGACTCGATCGCCTACGCCGCCTCCGGCCTCGCCCACGGGGTCAGCATCGTCTTTGACGGCAACGTTATCGCCGGCACCCGGGCGCGGAAGATGCGCACCAAGAGCTACAACGCCTTCTCGTCGATCAACTACCCCTACCTCGCCGCCATCCGGGACGGGCATATCGTCCCGTATATCCGGGAGGAGGTGAGCGGCTGCCCCGCCTTTTACGATACGCTGGACACCCGCGTCTTCCTGCTCAAGCTGATCCCCGGCATCTCGCCCCGGCTGCTCACGGCGGCGGGGGAAGAGTACGACGCGGTCATCATCGAGAGCTTCGGGGTCGGGGGGCTGCCGGAGAGCGACGACCCGGAGGAGAGCTTCCTTTCGGCGGCGCGGACGCTGGTCGAGAAGGGGAAGCTGGTCGTCATGGCGACCCAGGTCATCCACGAAGGGAGCGACCTCGGGGTCTACGCGGTCGGCAAGGAGGCGGAACAGCTGGGGCTTTTGCAGACCGGCGACATGACGCTGGAGGCTGCCGTCACCAAGGTGATGTGGATCTTGGGCCAGACCCGCGATCCGGATACCATCCGGTCGATGTTCGAGACGACGATCCGGTATGACCGGATGTTTTAAATTGTCCCATTGTTGACAAATGCGCATTAAAGGCGTATAATATAGACGAAGCAGGGGCGATGCAAATGAAAAGAGGCGACCTGATCCGCCTACTGGAAAAAAACGGATGGACGCTTGCCCGTCACGGCGGAAACCATGATGTATATGAAAAAGACGGCGTAAAAGAAGTCATCCCGCGGCATAACGAAATCAAAGAACTATTGGCCAAATCAATCATCAAGCGCCGGAATTTGAAATAAAGGGAGGTATTTTGTGTGAAAACTGCATACCCCATCCGCATTACCGAAACGGAAGGCGGCTACGTCGTCTATATCCCGGACTTTGACACCGGCACCCAGGGCGATACCCTCGCCGAAGCCATGGAGATGGCCCGGGACGCCATCGGCCTTCTGGGCATTACGATGGAAGATGAAAAGCAGCCGCTCCCAGCCCCATCCCCGCTGGAAAAAGTCCGGCTCTCGGCCGAGGACGCCCTTTGCACCCTGGTCGACGTCGACTTTGAAGAATACCGCCGTATGAACGACCTCCGCACCGTTCGGAAAAACTGCACGCTCCCCGCCTGGCTGGATTACCAGGCGGAAAAAGCGGGGCTGAATTTTTCCCAGGCGCTGCAATACGGCCTGAAAGTATGGCTGCATCTCCCTGTCTGAACCAGGCGGCTTCCGGAAAAACCGGGAGCCGCTTTTCCGGTTCCAAAATTGAGCGGTTCCCAGTTTTTCTTTACAAAATTTGCCATGATTGTTAGTAGAAACTGTCTTGCCGGCGTGTCCGGACTGCCGTATAATAAAGAAGGAAACAGTTCCCCGTCCCCACAGGGGCGGCGGGCTTTTCCGCGGCCGCGCGGGCATACGCGGCCTTCCAATTACAGAAAGGACAGATTTGCAATGTTTGGGTTCCATCCGGACAAACTGGTCAAGGAAGGCAAATGGGATAAGCTGGAGTCGGAAGTCGGCAGGCTGGACGCCGAAAAGTGCGCGCAGGTGGCGGAGGCCTGCCAGTCCTCCCGGGAGGACGGCGCGTACAACGTCCTCGTCTCGATCCTCGGTAAAGACGACCGGGCCTGCAAGCTGGCCGCCGTCAAGGCGCTGGGGGTCCAGGGGCGCGGGAGCGCCGCCACCCACCTGATGCACCTGATGGATTCATGCGGCGGCGACGCCGAGATGAAGGCGGCGATCGAGACGGCGCTCAACCAGATCCACGGCCACCATGAATCGTAAGCGGTAACGCGCCCCTTTCAAAAGGTTACGATCCCCTTTCATCCTATTCAATATAGATAAAAAAGCGGAGGCGCGCCCCTCCGTTTTTTTATGCCCGGCGGCCGTACGGCGGTTGAAAATCGGGCGGCGGCGCTGTATAATGGTTCCAGTAAACTGGAGTCAAATCCACTTTTTATTTTGCATCAAGCGCCCGCATCCCG
>CALXKG010000253.1 GCA_944388825.1 uncultured Clostridia bacterium
CGTGGGGGATGCCGGAATGGTCGCGGCGCATCTCCTCCATCGAGATGAAATGGACGGTGGTATCGTATTCGTCAAAATAGTTGGGCATCGTGACGATCGCCTTTTCAATCGCCGCCTTGTCCGCCCCTTCTTCCGCGACGACGTAGCAGTCGCGGGTGTGCTTCTGCCGGGTGGTCAGGGTGGGGCAGCTGCCGCTGCGGACCGCCTCCAGCGCCGCGGGGACGGGGATGGTATACTGCCTCGCGTCGGCGACGCCGGGGATCCGGCGGATCGCGTCGGAATGGCCCTGGCTGACCCCCTTGCCCCAGAAGGTGTAGCTCTGGCCCTGGGGAAGGATCGAGCTGGCGTAAACCCGCGCCAGCGAGAACATGCCGGGGTCCCAGCCGCCCGAGATGAGCGCCGTTTTGCCGCCCGCTTTCGCGGCCGCGTCGACGTCCGCAAAATGTTCGGGGATATGGGCGTGGGTATCAAAGGAATCGACGACGTTAAAATACCGGGCATACTGCGGGGTCTGTTCCGGCAGGTCGGTGGCGCTGCCGCCGCAGAGGATCATGACGTCGATCCGGTCCTGCATCTGAAGCGCCTGCTGGGCGGTGTAGACCGGCGCGCCCAACGTCTGTACGCTCTCCGGGGCGCGGCGGGTGAAAACGCCCACCAGCTCCATGTCAGGGTTTGCCTGGATGGCCAGCTCGGTCCCCCGGCCGAGGTTGCCGTACCCCATGATGCCAATGCGAATGCTCATTGTGCATTACTCCTTTTTTACGCTTTCAGCGGTTTTCTTTATCAGCGGCCGGTCAAGCCGTAAGCTCACCATACTACCAGCCTGTATTATACCACATTTCGCGGCGGATGGATAGGGGAAACAAAATTTTTTTGTCGTAGCCCGGCGGTCACGCGATGATCCCGGCGTCTATTTTCATCGCGAGCACCCGCTCCGCCGCGGCGCCGACCTGTTCCTCCGAAAGGCGGCCGCTTCTGACCGCGTCGACGACTGCCGGGATCTGGGTCTCAAAATCGGTGCAGCAGAGGAGGTCGTTGCCCGCCTCCACCGCCAGCACCGCCGCTTCGGCGTCGCCGGTAAAGTCCCGGACGCCGTCCATCGCCAGGTCGTCGGTGACAATGACGCCGGTAAAGCCGAGCGTCTCCCGCAGCACCGTGTGGACGGCGGGCGAGAGGGAGGCCGGGCGGTCGGGGTCGATGCAGGAGACGATGTTGTGGGAGACGAGCGCCATCTCCGCCCCCGCCTCGATCCCCGCTTCAAAGGGCAGGAAATCTTCCGCGAGGAAGTCTTTGTAGGGGCGGGTGTCGCAGGCGATGCCGGTGTGGGTGTCGGCGTTGTTGCCGTAGCCGGGGAAATGCTTGAGGACGCTCAGGACGCCCGTGCCCCGCATCGTGCCGACGACTGTCCGGACATACCGGGCGGTCAGGGAGGCGTCGGTCCCGAAGCTGCGGTCATAGATAAAGTCGTCCGGGCTGTCCGGCAGGTCGCAGACGGGGGCGAAGTTGACGTTGACGCCGAGGGAGGAGAGGAGCGCGCACTTTTCCTCCGTGTCCGCCTCTACCGCCTCAAACCCGCCCGCCTGGTAGAGGGCCTGGGGGGAAGGGAAAGGGGTGTCCCGGTAGGCGGGGAAGCGGCTGACCCGGTTGACCGTCCCGCCCTCCTCGTCGACGCCGATCAGCAGCGGGATATCCGACGCCGCCTGGTAAGAGGCGATCGCGGCGGACGCTTCCGCGGGGGTGCGTCCCTCAAAATCCCTGGCAAAGAGGATATAGCCGCCGAGGTGGTACCGGGCGGCCTTTTCCGCCGCGTCTTCCTCCGGGCAGCGGGCGATGAACATCTGCCCCACCTTTTCTTCCAGCGTCATGCCGGAGAGGATCTCCTCCGCCCGTTCTTCGGCAGAGGACTCCGGCGGCGGGGCGTCGACGGTGATGGAGACGGCGGCGGGGAGGGCGTTTTCCCCTTCGGCCGGCCGGTAGGCGACCGTGAGGGACGCACCGATCAGAAGACCGTAGCCGTTGTCCACGACTTCCGCCTCCGACCGGTCGAAGATGATCTCCTGCCCGTCCGGCGTTTCCAGGACCAGCGTGTGCATCGTCCCGTCGGCCATGACGCCGCTGGCCGTCTCCAACGGTTCCGGTTCGGGCTCCGGCTCGGACGGCGTTTCGGACGATGGGGCGGACGGCGCGGAAACCGTTTCGGACGGGGCGGTTTCCGGCCTGTCCCCCGTCCGCCCCAGAAGCCAGCCGGTAAAAAATACGGCTGTGAGGATCATAAGAAGCAGCAGGGCCGCGGGGATGACCCGGCCCCAGGCAATTTTACGCATCGGGATGCCTCCGTTTCTGTCCAGGCGTACCGGAAAAGGCTCTGATCCTGTACACCCTGGGAACTTTTCCGCCAGTATATCACATCCGGGCGGGAAATACAAGGAAGGCGCGCTTGAAACCGCCATGCCGGACAGGCAAGGCGGCGGGATTTCCCATATGGAAAAATAGACCGGCGCCGGGAAAATTTTGACCGCGTCTTTCGCGGGACTTTCCGGGAAAATGCAGCTTTTCTGCGGGATTCCTGCGTTTTTTTATCCGCCTGAAAGGTCTTATTTTTTACTCAATCTCCCGAAAAATGGCGAAAAAATCTCTCCTTTGCGCATATTATCAGCAAAGAGGCATTTAAAACCTTGTGCGTTTGTACAATTTTTCAGATAACCGCTTCAAAACAGCCTTCCTGCGGTTGCAATCGGCGGAAGATATGGTATAATGGGAGCTGGTCCCACAGCTACGGGTGTATCTCAAATGCAATCTCTGCGGCGGGCCTTTCAGCCGTCGGCCGTGGCCCGTCTTCGGGAAAGGACGGGGGCCGCCTTTGGGAAATGGGCGGACAGGCGGGGCCAGATGAAAGGAGAAATGAACATTGAATCAGGAAAAAGCGAAAAACCGGTTCCGGCGGATGATGAGCGGCCTTGCGGTCGCGCTGCCGGCCGCCGGGATCATCGCGCTGGGCGGCTGTATCCGCAGCGTCTGCGGCAGCTGGGCCGGGATGATGCCGGTGGAGATCTTTCCGGAAAACGTCCGGACAAGCGTTTCGGACGGGCTGCCGGCGATCACCCCCACCGCCTATGCGGCCCCTTCCGACCGGCTGATACAGCCGGAAGGCGGGGTGGAGCTGCTGTCGGCGGGGCTGCGGGAGGACGCGACGGTCTCCGGCTGCGGGCTGTATATCGACGGGCAGTTTTACGGCGCTTACGCTTCGGGCGACAGCCTGCGGCAGATCCTGGACAGCATCAAGTCCCTCTACGCCACCGGCGCCGAAGGGGAAGAAGTGTCCTTTACCCGGGAAGTGCAGCTGGTGGACGGCAGATATCCGGCGGCGGATATGCTGACCTATTCCGGGCTGGAATCGGTTTTGTCCTCCACCGTCACCGGCGAGGCGGAGTATTTGGTACATACCGGCGACACGCTGACAGCCATCGCCGGGTATTACGGGATGACGGCGGAGGCGTTTTCTGCGCTGAACCCGGACTTCCCGGAGACGATCTATGCCGGAGATATCCTGACGGTCAACGTCACCCGGCCGCTTTTGCAGGTTAAATGCACCCGGCAGGTGAGCGAGACCGTCCCGATCCCCTTTACGACCGTTGTGGAAGGGCAGTCGGCGTCCGGCCGGGCGGAGATCGTTTCCAGGGGCGTAAACGGCAGCAAGCAGGTGACCGCCGTCGTCGTCACCGTAAACGGCCAGGAGACCGAGCGGGCCGTCTTGTCGGAGGAGGTCCTGACCGAGCCGGTCGCGCAGGTGGTGACCGAGGGGGCGCAGGAGGAAGTGACCTACAGCGCCAGCTATTTCGGCGACACCGGCAGCGGGGAACTGACGGAGGCGCTGATCTGGCCGCTGCCGGACGGCGGCGGGGTGGAGACCTGCCAGTATTCCGAGGACGGCCATCAGGGGGTTGACCTCGCGATCGACGCCGGGACGGAGATCTATGCCGCCGCTTCCGGCAAGGTGGTCGTCGCCGGCACCTTTTACACCTACGGCAACTGCGTCGTCATCGACCACGGCAACGGCGTCCGCACCCTCTACGGGCATTGCAGCGCCTTAAACGTCTCGGTGGGGGACGAGGTGGCGCAGGGGGATGTGATCGGGTATGTCGGGATGACCGGCTACGCCACTGGCAACCACCTTCACTTTGAGCTGCATATCAACAACCGCACCCACGACCCGCTGCGCTATGCCGCGCGGTGAGGGAGCGGAAGGACGTGGAAATGAAAGGCAGGCTGCGGAAAGCGGCCTGCCTTTTTCTGCCGGCAGACCTTGATTTTTTCCGCCGTTTCCGGTATACTAAATTTAGTAAATTTTAAATGGGGATGAAATGATGAGAAAGACTGCGAAACAGCTGGCGGAAGAGCTGGGCGTCAGCGCAACCACCGTATCCCTCGCCCTTCGGGGGAGCGGCAGCATCTCCCAGGCGACCCGGGAGCGGGTTATCGCCGCCGCAAGATCCGCCGGGATGGCGATACCGGAGGCGGCGAGGGATGCGGAACGGAAGATCGAGCGCAATTATGCGCTTGTCTGTTCCAACCGGGTGGAACAGCTTCCCACCTCCCTCTACCCCAACCCCTTTGTACTGGGGATCATCCGGGACATGGGGAACGCCTGTGTCCGCAGCGGCGCGCGGCTGATGACCATTTTCGGCCTGCCGGAGGATCTCAATACCGCCCTTTTTGACGGCTATTTTGTTTTTGACGGTTTTTTTGCGGACGGTGAATTGCAGAAAATAAGCCGGGGCGTCCGCCGCAAGCCGGTGGTGACGCTGGACAGGAAAATGCCCGGTGTCCATTCCGTCGCCTTTGACCAGCAGAGCAGCGTGCTCCAGCTGGCGGATTTTGTGGGAAAAAATGCCGGACGGCCGTTATACCTTTATATCGACCAGATCAGCCCGAAGTTTGTTCACAACTACCGGACGCTGCGGTATCTGCTGCAGGAGCGGCAGGTCCCGCTGGAAACGATGGAATGCAACCTGGACGGGAGGATCGGCGCGGACGATATCGACGGGCAGTTGGCGCTTGTGCGCGGCTGCGCGGAAAAGCTGGCGGCCCGGGATACCCTGCCGGATATGCTGATCTGCAGCAACGACAGTTTCGCCGGGATGCT
>CALXKG010000254.1 GCA_944388825.1 uncultured Clostridia bacterium
CCTTCGCGCCGTCCTGGACGGCGGGCCGGATCTCGCCGTAGCGGAGGACGCTGCCGTCGCTGTTCTGGACGGTGACCGCGCCGGTGCCGGCGTAGAAGGTGGTGCTGATGCCGGTTACCGTCCCGGCGCTCATCGCGTAAACTGGGGTACCGGCCCCACCCTGGACGTAGTAGTCGATCGCCGCGTGCTGCCGCCCGTCCGAACGCCGGTAGCCGAAGGTGCGGCCGCCGGTGACCGGCAGGCAGGCGGCTTTGATGGGCGGGGTCCAGTTTTTAAGGGCGAACTGCTGGAAGGTATAGAGGCTGCCGGGGATATCCGCGTCCTCCTGTTCCCGGAGCGCGTTTTCCAGCGCCGCCCGGGTGCGGCTGCCGGCGATGCCGTCGGCGGAGAGGGATGCGTCCTTCTGGAAAGCGGTGACCGCGCGGGCGGTGGCGCTGCCGTAGATGCCGTCGGCGGTCCCGGCCTGGTAGCCCAGCGTATTCAGCCCTTCCTGCACCGCTGTCATGTCGGACTTCAGGGTGTTCCGGGTCTCCGGCCCGGCGATGCCGTCGACCGAAAGGCCGCGGTTGGACTGGTACCAGTAGACGAGGTTCCGGGTCTTTTCGTCGAATATCCCGGTGACGGTCCCCCCGTAACCGAGGCCCTTCAGGTTTGTCTGGAGCACCCGGACGGCATAGCCGCTGCTGCCGGGCTTTAGAAGGCCGGACGCGCCGGCTCCCGCGGGGAAGAGGAAGGTCATGGCCATGAGGGCCATGAGGGCCGTCAGCAGACGGCGGGCATGGCGGATGGTCGTGTACATTTTTCTCGAAATCCTTTCAGGGTATATTTTCCGGAAGACGGGCGCCCGCCGGGATTTTCCCCCGGGCTGTTCACCGGCATGGATTTGTGGTATAATAGGCTTAAACAGGCTGTCAAAAAGCGGTGAAGCGCCGGTTTTTTTCCGGATTGGCTATATCCTACCATATATGAAGGAAATATGCAACCGGATGGGAAGGATTGACAGTTTCCGCCGTTTGGCCGTGTGCGCAAAGGGAAAGGGGGAAGGGGATGGAAAAGGAATGGCTGTCGCCGGATGCGCCGGTGACCGAACTGAAAAACGTCGGCCCCAAACGGGCGGCGCTCTATGAAAAGCTGGGGGTCGTTTCGGTCGGGCAGCTGCTCGCCCTCTACCCCCGGGGGTACCAGGACTTTACCGCCCCGCGGATGGCGGCGGAATGCCGGGACGGCGAAAGCGTCGTGATCGAGGGGAAGGTGCTGCGGAAAATCCCGCCGGCCTATATCCGGAAAGGGATGGTGCTTTACAAGCTGACGGTCACCGACGGGATGCAGAACTTCACCGTTACGATTTTCAACAACGAATACGCCTATTACGGCATCCACGCCGGGGAGACCTATGTCTTTGCCGGGAAATGGAGCCGGCTGGGGATGGCGGGGAACCTGGCGATGGCGAGCTTCCTGCCGCCGGAAGAGGCGGGTATGCTGCGGCCGGTCTACCCGCTGACCGAAGGGCTGTCCAGCCGGATGGTGCAGACAAACGTCGCCGACGCGATCGAGCGGGCGCTGCCGGGGATGCCGGACCCGCTGCCGGAGAAGCTCCGGGCGGAAAACGGGCTCATCGGCTTTCAGGAGGCGGTGCGGGCCATCCATTTCCCGGAAAATAAGGAGCAGATGGAGCGTGCCCGCAGCCGGCTGGCGTTTGAGGAGCTGCTGCGGCTGACGCTGGCCCTTAAATTCCTGAAAGGCCGGGGGCGGGAAAAGACCGGGGTACGGGTGCAGCGGCCGGACCTGCGGCCGTTTGTCCAAAGCCTGCCCTTCCGGCTGACCGGCGCCCAGAAGCGGGCGATCGCCGAGATCCTGCGGGACATGGCCTCCCCCTGCCCGATGAACCGGCTGCTGCAGGGGGACGTCGGCTCCGGCAAGACGCTGGTGGCGGCGGCGGCGGCCTACGCGGCGGTGCAGAAGGGGTACGAGGCGGCGCTGATGGCCCCGACCGAGATCCTGGCCGGGCAGCATGAGAAGACGCTGCGGAAATTCCTGGAGCCGCTGGGGGTGAAGGTCGGGCTGCTGACCGGTTCGCTCTCCCCGAAACAGAAGGCGGCGGTGCGGGAGGAGATCGCGTCGGGGACGCTCCAGATGGTCGCCGGCACCCACGCGCTTTTGCAGGAGGCGACCGTCTTCCGAAACCTCGGGCTGGTCGTGACCGACGAACAGCACCGGTTCGGCGTCCTCCAGCGGCAGATGCTGGGCGAAAAGGGGCAAAACCCCCATGTGCTGGTGATGTCGGCGACGCCGATCCCCCGGACGCTGGCGCTGATCGTCTACGGCGACCTGGACGTTTCGGTGCTCGACGAGCTGCCGGCCGGCCGCCAGCCGGTCGAGACCTTTTCGGTCCATTCGGATAAGCGGGAACGGGCGCTCCAGTATATCCGCGCCCATCTGGACCGGGGGGAACAGGGGTATATCATCTGCCCGCTGGTCGATGAGAGCGACGCCCTCTCGGCCGCCGCCGCCACCGCCTACCGGGACGAACTGGCGGCGGGGATCTTCAAAGGCTACGCCGTCGGGCTGCTGCACGGGCGGATGAAGCCGGACGAGAAGGAGGCGGTGATGGCCGGTTTCGCCGCCGGGAAGGTGCAGCTGCTGGTGGCGACGACCGTCGTCGAGGTCGGCGTCGACGTCCCAAACGCGACGATCATCCTCATCGAGAACGCCGAGCGGTTCGGGCTTTCCCAGCTGCACCAGCTGCGGGGCCGGGTCGGCCGGGGGGACAAAAAGTCCACCTGCATCCTCCTTTCGGACAACGACGGGGAGGAAAACCGGCGGCGGCTGCAGGTCATGAAAGAGACCTGCGACGGCTTTTTGATCGCCAGAGAGGACTTGAAGCTGCGGGGGGCCGGGGACTTTTTCGGCTACCGGCAGCACGGGATGCCATCGCTCGGGCTGGCGGACCTGCTGGAGGACACCGCCCTCTTCGCGCAGGCCCAGGCGGCGGC
>CALXKG010000255.1 GCA_944388825.1 uncultured Clostridia bacterium
AAACACAAATGTCCCGTATCGGTAAGAAACCCATTGCTGTTCCCTCCGGCGTCGAAGTCAAGATCGACGGCCATCACATCACCGTTAAAGGCCCCAAGGGAACCCTGGAAAAAGATATCCGCCCGGAGCTCACCGCTTCCCTCGAGAACGGCGAGATCATCATCTCCCGCCCCAATGACGAGAGCGAGATGAAGGCCCTCCACGGCCTGACCCGGACGCTGGTCCACAACATGGTCGTCGGCGTTTCCGAAGGGTTTACCAAGAGACTGGAAGTCAACGGCGTCGGCTACCGTGCCGCGAAACAGGGCAACACCCTCGTCCTGACCCTGGGCTACTCCCATCCGGTCAACGTCGCGGAAGTCCCCGGCATCCATATCGACGTCCCCCAGCCCAACCAGATCGTCATCTCCGGCCCCGATAAGCAGCAGGTCGGCCAGTTTGCGGCGGAAGTCCGCGAGAAACGGCCTCCGGAACCTTACAAGGGCAAAGGTATTAAGTACGACTACGAAACCATCCTCCGTAAGGAAGGCAAGACCGGTAAGAAGAAGTAATAAAGGAGTGACAAGCAATGATCAACAAGCCTGATAGCAATAAGGCTCGTCTGAAGAGACACAAACGGGTCCGTGCGAAGATCGCCGGCACCGCTGCGTGCCCGCGTCTGAGCGTTTTCCGCTCCGCGAAACACATCTACGCACAGCTGATCGACGACGTAAACGGTGTGACCATCGCTTCCGCCGCTTCCACCGAAAAAGGTTTCGACGCAAACGGCGGCAACAAGGAAGGCGCCTTCAAGGTCGGCCAGATGATCGCCCAGAAGGCCGCTGAGAAAGGCATCACCGACGTCGTGTTCGACCGCGGCGGTTATATCTACCACGGCAGAGTTGCTGAGCTCGCTGCCGGAGCCCGCGACGGCGGACTCAATTTCTAACGGAGGAGGGTCTCGATTGGCTAGATTTGAAAATAAACCCGAGCAGGAACTGCAGGAAAAGGTCGTCGCGATTAACCGCGTTTCCAAGACCGTCAAGGGCGGCCGCGTCATGAAGTTCGCCGCTCTCGTCGTCGTCGGCGACGGCAACGGCAAGATCGGCTTCGGCATGGGCAAGTCCGCCGAGGTCCCGGACGCGATCCGCAAGGGCCTGGAAGACGCCAAAAAGAATATGTTCACCGTGGCGCTCAAGGGCACCACGATCCCCCATGAGATCACCGGCGAATTCGGCGCCGGCCGGGTCCTTCTGATGCCCGCCCCCGCCGGTACCGGCGTTATCGCCGGCGGCGCTGTCCGTGCGATCGTCGAAGCGGCCGGTATCAAGGATATCCGTACCAAATCCCTCCGCTCCACCAACCCCGGCAACGTCGCCAAGGCGACCATCGCCGGCCTGAAGGCGCTGCGCAACGTCGCGGACGTCGCCGCCATCAGAGGCAAGAGCGCCGCGGAGATCGTCGGCTAAAGGAGGAAAACGTCATGGCAAACCTGAAAGTGAAACTTGTTAAGGGTCTCGCCGGCAAACGGAAAGACCATATTGCCATCGCCGCTTCCCTCGGCCTTAAAAAGACCGGCGACGTTTCGGTCCAGCCCGACAACGAAGCGACCAAGGGCAAAATCGCGAAAATTTCCCACCTCATCGAGGTTACCGAAGAATAATTAGGGAGGTGCTTACCCATGAAACTGCATGAATTAGCGCCGGCTCCCGGCTCTAAAAAGGACCATTTCCGCGTCGGCAGAGGCACCGGCTCCGGTAACGGCAAGACTTCCGGCAAGGGCCATAAGGGCCAGAACGCCCGGTCCGGCGGCGGCGTCCGCCCCGGCTTTGAAGGCGGGCAGATGCCCCTCTACAGACGCCTTCCGAAGCGCGGCTTCAATAACTACAACTTCGCCACCAACTATGCGATCGTCAACCTCGACGACCTCTGCTCCCGTTTTGAAGAGGGCGCTGTCGTCGACACCGAAGCGATGGTCAAGGCTGGTCTCGTCGGCAACGTGATGGACGGCGTCAAAGTCCTCGGCGACGGCGAAATGACCAAGAACCTCACCGTCAAAGCGGCGGCCTTCTCCAAATCCGCGGTCGAAAAAATTGAAGCAGCAGGAGGAAAGGCTGAGGTGATGTAAGCGTGTTTGAGTCTATCAAGCAGATCTTCAAACAAAAGGACCTCCGGTCCAAACTGATTTACACCCTCGTTGTCATCATCCTCTTCCGCCTCGGCTGTGCGATCACGGTCCCGTTCCTCGATCCGTCCTCCCTCTCGGCGATGGTCAGCGGCGGGGAGTCCTCCGACTTCCTGTCCTACTTAAACGTCCTGACCGGCGGCGCATTGCAGGACGCTTCCATCTTCGGCCTCTCCATCACCCCGTATATCAACGCTTCGATCATCATGCAGCTTTTGACGGTTGCGATCCCGGCGCTGGAACGGATGGCGAAGGAAGGCAACGACGGGCAGAAAAAGATCCAGACGATCACCCGCTTTGTAACGCTGGGCCTCGCGGTCGCGATGGCCATCATGTACTACTTCGTCCTGCGCAACTCGGACGGCGTCCTCCACTACTACACCGGCTTCTCCGGCGTGTTCAGCGCGATCGTGATCGTCGCTTCCTTTGTCGCCGGCACGATGCTGGTCGTCTGGATGGGCGACCAGATCAACGAGCACGGGGTGGGCAACGGCATCTCGGTCATCCTGTTTGCCGGTATCCTCTCCCGCGGCCCCGACGCCTTCATGCTCCTGTGGTCCTGGTGGCAGCTGGGCGCTGAGGAACCGAAGTATTACTTCCTGGTCCCGGTCATCATCCTCGTCTTTATGGCGATCGTCGCGTTTATCGTCTTCATGACCAACGCCGAGCGCCGGATCCCCGTCTCCTATGCGAAACGGGTCGTCGGGCGGCGGATGTACGGCGGCCAGTCCACCTATATCCCGATCAAGGTCAATATGACCGGCGTCCTGCCGATCATCTTCGCCATGAGCTTCATGTCCCTCCCCAGCATGATCGAATCCTTCGTCACGCCGGCGGAAGGCGGCTTCTGGGCGGGCTTCTTCAGCCTGTTCCACTACAACAACATCTTCTACGGGGTGCTTTACTTCCTGCTGATCCTGGCGTTTAACTACTTCTATACCGCGATCCAGTTCAACCCCGTCGAGATTGCGAACTCCATCCGCAAAAACAACGGCGCGATCCCCGGCATCCGTCCCGGGAAACCCACGGTCGACTACTTCTCGAAGGTTATCTCCAAGATCACCCTTCTGGGGGCGCTCTTCCTCGGGGTTATCGCGATCTTCCCGATCGTCTTTACGATGATCACCCAGGCGAACATCTCGCTGGGCGGCACCTCGGTCCTGATTATCGTCGGCGTTGCCCTCGAAACCGTCCGCAACCTGGAAAGCCAGATCACGATGCGCCATCACAAAGGCTTCTTAGAGTAAGATAGACCAGGTAATGTAAGGATTGCTCAGAAAGGAGATTTCTTATGAGACTGATTCTGTTAGGGGCCCCCGGCGCCGGCAAAGGCACCCAGGCCGAAGTGATCTGCAACACGCTGAACATCCCCGCTATTTCTACCGGCAATATCCTCAGAGAAGCAAAAGCCAATAAGACCCCCCTGGGCCTTGAGGCGGCTTCCTATATGGACAGCGGGAAATTGGTCCCGGACGAGGTTGTCATCAACATCCTCAAGGAACGCCTGAAAGAGGACGACTGCAAAAACGGCTTCATCCTCGACGGCTTCCCCCGGACGGTCCCGCAGGCGGAAGCCCTCGACCAGATGGGCGTCGAAATCGACCGGGTCGTCGACCTCGAAGTCCCGGACGAAAAGATCATGGCCCGCCTTTCCGGCAGAAGGGTCTGTGAAAAGTGCGGCTCCTCCTACCACGTCCTCTACAAGCCCACCAAGGTCGAAGGGGTCTGCGACCGCTGCGGCGGCAAGACCGTCCAGCGCAAGGACGACGCCCCCGAGACGATCAGGGAACGGCTGGAAGTTTACCACGCCCAGACCGAACCTTTAAAGGACTACTACAAAAAGACCGGCAAGCTGGTCGTTGTGGAAGGCCAGGAAGAGGTCGCCGATACGACGGCCCTCACTTTAAAAGCTGTGGAGGCGTAACGTCCCATGATCGTACTGAAGACGCAGCATGAACTGAAGGCCATGATGAAGGCGATGCGGATCTCCGCCGAGACGTTAAACGTCGCCGAGGAGACCATCCGCGAGGGGATCACGACCAAAGAGCTGGACAAAGCCATGTATGATTTCATCATCCGCAGCGGCGCCCGTCCCAGCTTCCTCGGCCTCTACGGCTTCCCCGCCACCGCCTGCATCTCGGTCAACGACGTGGTGATCCACGGGATCCCGGACGATACCCGTTTAAAATACGGCGATATCGTCAGCGTCGACGTCGGGGCATTCTGCGACGGGTTCCACGGGGATAACGCCTACACCTTTATCGTGGGCGATACCTCGGAAGAGAACAAAAAGCTGCTGCGGGAAACCGAAGCGGCCCTCTATAAAGGGATCGAACAGGCGGTCGTCGGCCATCGGGTGGGGGATATCTCCCACGCGATCGAGCAGCACGTCTCCCAGTTCGGGTACGGGATCGTAAGGCAGTTCGTCGGCCACGGCGTTGGCCGCGAGATGCACGAGGACCCGGAAGTCCCGAACTTCGGCCGCCCGGGCCACGGCCCCCGGCTCGTCGAGGGGATGACCCTTGCGATCGAGCCGATGATCAATTTAAAAGGCGACGGGGTAAAGGTCATGCCGGACGGCTGGACCACAAAGACGGTGAGCGGCAGCGTCGCCGCCCACTTCGAACACTCGATCGCCATCACGGCCGACGGCCCGGTCATTCTCACCAAACGGAAATAAGAGGACTTGCGATCGATGGAATGGAAACCCGGCAGGGTGGTCAAAAACCTGCGCGGCCATGACAGGGGTTTTTACGCGGTGGTCGCTGCCGACGGGCAGTATGTATATATTGCCAACGGCCGGTCAAGACTTCTGGAAAAACCCAAAAGGAAAAACCCCCGCCATCTGGCGGCGACGGCAATTCTCCTGCCGCCCGAGGCAATGGCCACCGACAAGAAACTGAGAGCCGCCCTCTGGCCCCTGAACTTCGGGGACGCCGGGGAGCAGGCTGCGGAGGAGCGTGAATCTCTTGGCTAAAGACGATGTCATTGAAATTGAAGGCGCTACCGTCGTGGATTCCCTTCCGAATGCCACGTTCAAGGTAGAACTTCCCAACGGGCACCAGATCCTGGCCCATATATCCGGCAAGCTGCGGATGAACTTCATCCGGATTTTGCCCGGCGATAAGGTGACGGTAGAAATGTCGCCGTATGATCTCACCAAGGGACGCATCACCTGGCGTTCCAAGTAATATAAAGGGAGGTTATTCAGATGAAAGTAAGACCTTCGGTAAAGCCCATCTGCGACAAGTGCAAAGTCATCAAGCGCAAAGGCAAAGTGATGGTTATCTGTGAGAACCCCAAGCACAAACAGCGTCAGGGCTAAGCGCAAGCTGACAGATAATCCCCGAAACAAGAATCCCAAATGAAATGTAAGCGGGCTGCCGCCCGCATGGAGGTGCAACTTAATGGCTCGTATAGCTGGTGTTGACTTACCCAGAGAAAAGCGCATTGAAATCGGCCTGACCTACGTTTACGGTATCGGCCGCAAATCCGCTTCGGACATTCTCGCTGCAACCGGCATCAACCCCGACATCCGCGTCAAGGATCTGACCGAGGAAGACGCCGCCAAACTGCGCGAATACATTGACCATCATTATGTTGTGGAAGGCGACCTTCGCAGAAACGTCGCTTTAAACATCAAGCGCCTGGTCGAGATCGGCTGCTACCGCGGCGTCCGGCATAAGAGAGGCCTGCCTGTCAGAGGGCAGCGCACCAAAACCAACGCCCGTACCAGAAAAGGTCCGAAGAAGACCATCGCCAATAAGAAGAAATAATCAGGGAGGGAAACTTAAACCATGGCTAAGGCTACCGCGAAAAAAGCATCGACTGTACGCAAACGCCGTGAGCGCAAGAATATCGAGCGCGGCGCGGTGCATATCCAGTCGACCTTCAACAACACCATCGTCACCGTTACCGATACCCAGGGCAACGCGATCTCCTGGGCGTCCGCCGGCGAGATGGGTTTCAAGGGTTCTAAGAAATCCACTCCTTTCGCTGCCCAGACCGCCGCTGAGACCGCGGCCAAGGCGGCTATGGAACACGGCCTGAAGACCGTTGAAGTTTACGTCAAGGGCCCCGGCTCCGGACGTGAAGCCGCGATCCGCGCCCTGCAGGCCGCCGGCCTCGAGGTCAGAATGATCAAGGACGTCACCCCCATCCCCCACAATGGCTGCCGTCCCCCCAAGAGACGCCGCGTATAATTGAAATCAAGGAGGAAATGATTCCATGGCAAAAAATATGGAGCCGATCGTAAAGCGTTGCAGAGCGCTGGGAATCTCCCCGGCCGTCATGGGCTATAACGCCAACTCTTCCAAGGGCAACTCCACCAAACGGAACCCCAACGCCCAGAAGCGTGTGAAGAAGACTGAATACGCGCTGCAGCTCAACGAGAAGCAGAAAATCAAATTCATCTATGGCCTCATGGAAAAGCAGCTCCGGATGTACTATGAAAGAGCTTTCGCCTCCAGCGGCATCACCGGCGAGGTCATGCTGACCACCATCGAGCGCCGGCTGGACAACGTCGTTTTCCGTCTCGGTTTTGCGACGACCCGCCGTTCTGCCCGCCAGATGGTCACCCATGGCCACTATACCGTCAACGGCAAGCGGGTCGACATCGCGTCCTACCTGGTCAAGCCGGGCGACGAGATCGCGGTCTGCGGCAAGAGCATGCAGAACGAATACTTCAAGAAGCTCCGCGAGGACAACGCCTTCTCTACCACCCCCAAGTGGCTGGAACGGGATACCGAGAACATGAAAGGCAAAGTCGTCGCGATGCCCGCCAGAGACGATATCGATTACGATGTCGCGGAACATCTGATTGTCGAGCTGTACTCCAAGTAATGATTGGTGTTTGGCGAAGGGATTGCAGTATAAGCGGACGACACCCGTCCGCGCAGATTTTTACTGCTTAAGGAGGGTTATAACATGATAGAGATTGAAAAGCCGCAGATTGAGACAGCGGAAATTAAATCCGACGGTACTTACGGAAGATTTGTATTAGAGCCCCTCGAACGCGGTTTTGGCACCACTTTAGGCAACAGTTTAAGACGGGTGCTGC
>CALXKG010000256.1 GCA_944388825.1 uncultured Clostridia bacterium
ACAGCGGGGGATGGAGCTGTTAACCAGATTCGAACTGGTGACCTCGTCCTTACCAAGGACGTGCTCTACCGCCTGAGCCATAACAGCGACTTATATATTATAGCGCAGGCGGCGGCGTTTGTCAAGGGTTTTGGGAAAATTTTGCGGGTTACCGGACCATCGCCCCGCCCCATTCGACGACGGTGAAGCCTTCGCGCGCAAAAGGCTCGATTTCCGGCGGGTCGATCTCGACCGGGGCGTCCAGCGGCGTCCAGGCCATAAAGACCCGGAGGAGGCTGTCGGGCGCGGGGGTGACGGTCAGCTTCGCCGACGCGGTGTAGGCTTCCCGCTGGAAGGTGATGAGGTTATAGGGGTTATCCTCCATCCGCGGCAGCCAGTAGACGATAAACTCGTTGTATTCCCGGGGGGTCAGGCCGATTTCCGCGAGGGTCTCCTGCAAAAATTCCGCCGTCTCGTCCCCCGGGACGCACCAGCCTTCCGAGAGGTCGTATTCCGCTGTACTTTCCCCCTCCCAGAAGAGGTAGCTGTATTCTTTTCCGTCGGCGCGGTTGATGAGCGTCCCGTCGGGATAGGCTGTGACCTCCCAGCCGTTTTGATAGGCGGGGTAGGTGGTGGTCAGCGCTCCCGCGTAGTCGAGGGTGACGGTGACGTCGGTCTGGGTTTCGGGGTAGAGGTAGATGACCGGCTTGGCGTCAAACGCTTCCGGTTCTTCCGCGTCCTGCCCGGTGCAGCCGGCGAGGGAGGCGGCTATGGCGCCCGCCAGCAAAAACAGAGCCAGCTTTTTCATTGTACGGCCTCCTTCCCGATTTCCGCCCCGCCCCATTCGACGACAGTGAAGCCGTCGCGCGCAAAAGGCTCGATTTCCGGCGGGTCGATCTCGACCGGGGCGTCCAGCGGCATCCAGGCCATGAAGACCCGGAGGAAGCTGTCGGGCGCGGGGGTGACGGTCAGCTTCGCCGACGCGGTGTAGGCTTCCCGCTGGAAGGTGATAAGGTTATAGGGGTTATCCTCCATCCGCGGCAGCCAGTAGACGATAAACTCGTTGTACTCCCGGGGGGTCAGGCCGATTTCCGCTAGGGTCTCCTGCAAAAATTCCGCCGTCTCGTCCCCCGGGACGCACCAGCCTTCCGAGAGGTCGTATTCCACTGTGCTTTCCCCCTCCCAGAAGAGGTAGCTGTATTCCTTCCCGTCGGCGCGGCTGATCAGCGTCCCGTCGGGGTAGGCGGTGACCTCCCAGCCGTCTCGGTAGGCGGGGTAGGTGGTGGTCAGCGTCCCCACGTAGTCGAGGGTGACGGCGACATCGGTCACGGTTTCGGGGTAGAGGTAGATGACCGGCTTGGCGGACAGCGCCTCCGGTTCCTGTTCGGTGCAGCCGGCAAGCAGCCCGGCGGCGAGGATGCCCAAAAGGGCACAGGCGGTTTTCCTTTTCATAGCGATCCGCTCCTTTCTACCCTTATACACAGCAAAAAGCGGCCGGCCTTTCGCCTTTCCAGAAAATAGTGCAAAAAAAATCCCCGCCCGGAAAAGGACGGGCGGGGAAGGGCGTTACGCCTTTTTGCTGTCCGCTTTGGCGAGGAATTTTTCGGCGTTTACGACAAACCGGTCGTGCTCCGCCCGGCCGATCTCTTCCACCGGGTCGCGGACGACAATGTGAAAGCTGACCCGCCGCCGGTCGACCGATACGATCTCCGCTTCGGCGGTGACGGCCAGCCCTTCGGGGGTGGCGGCCGTGTGGACAAGGTTCAGCGCGGTGCCGACCGAGGTCTCCCCTTCGTCCAGGAAGGGCTTGAGCAGGGCGGCGGCGGTTTCCTCCATCAGCGCCGCCATCGCCGGGGTGGCGAAGACCGGCAGTTCGCCGCTTTTCATCGCGCGGGCGAGCTTGTCGGGGGTGACGGTGGTCTGGAGGGTGTGTTTAACGCCGGTGGTGATCTCTTTCATCGGGGACATCCTTTCTCAAAATGGTTTTCCGGGTATAGGATACCATATTTTGGGGGAAATGGCAACAAGGCGGGCGGGCGTCCTGCGCCGCGCCGTCAGGCGTACATTTTCTCCCACTTGCCGCGGAAGTAGTGGATCGCCATAAACAGGCTGCAAACCAGCCAGCCGGCGGGGTAGCCCAGCCCGACGAAGATCACGTTGTCGATGATAAACTTGGTGCCGATAAAGAGGTACAGCTGCCGGAAGACGACGAAGCTCATCAGCATGATGATCATCGGCCCGGTCGCGTCCCCGGCCCCGCGCAGCGAACCGGCGAGGATCTGGTTGATGCAGCAGAGGACATAGAAGGGGGCGAGGTAGCGGATGAAGATGTTGCCGTAATGTAGGACGTTCGGGTCCTGGTTGAAGAGCATCAGCAGCTGGGACGAGAAGGCGATCAGCAGCACCGTGAGCGCGGCCGTGATGATGACCGAAATAACCATCGACACCCGGGTGCCCTTTTTCGCCCGGGCCAGCTTCCCGGCCCCGAGGTTCTGCCCGACGAAAGTGGTCGCCGACAGAGACAGGCTCTGCATCGGCAGCAGGACAAACTGGTCGATCTTGGAATAGGAGGTCCACCCGGCCATGCAGGCGGAACCGAACTGGTTGATGTACGACTGGACAAAGACGTTGGAGAAGGAGGTGACCGCCATCTGCAGCCCCGCCGGCAGGCCGATCCGGACGACCCGCTTGAGGATCTCGACGTCCAGTTTCAGGTGGGAGAGGACCAGCCGGTAGTCCTCATGGCTGCGGGCCAGGACCACCAGCAGCAGGAAGGCGGAGATAAACTGGGCGATGATCGTCGCGATCGCGACCCCGGCGATGCCCATATGGAAGACGATGACAAAGGTCAGGTCCAGCACGACGTTTAGGAGGGAGGAGAGGATCAGGAAGTAGAGCGGCCGCTTGGAATCGCCGACCGCCCGCAGGATGCCGGAGGCCATGTTGTAGAGCATCAGCCCCAGCACGCCGCCAAAGTAGATGCGCAGGTAGAGGGCCGCCCCGTCGAAGACGTCCGCCGGGGTAGACATCAGGTTGAGCATCAGCGGGGTCATGAAGATGCCGATGAAGGTAAAGACGACCCCCAGCGCCACCGTCATGATCAGGGTGGTGTGGACGGCCTTGTGCAGCATCGGCCCGTTTTTCGCCCCGAAGAACTGGCTGATGACGACGCCGGCGCCGGTGGCAAGCCCCGAGAAGAAGCCGACCAGCATGTTGATGATCGGGGTGACCGAACCGACGGCGGCCAGCGCCTCGGTCGAGACAAAATTGCCGACGACCACCGAGTCGACGGTGTTGTACAGCTGCTGGAAAAGGTTGCCGATGAGCAGCGGGAAGGCGAAGTAGATCAGTTGTTTCCAGATCGTCCCTTCCGTCATGTCCATCGATTTGGTTTTGCGTGCTTTGACTGCCGTAGCCATTTGACGATACCCGCTTTCCTTTGCTAAAATTTTACATTCCCATTATACACCTTTTTCGACCGGTTTGCAAATCCCCGGGGGATGGATTATGAAGTTTTATTCAATAACAGATTGCGGAATGGCATACGATCTGTTTGGGGCTGGCGTTCGGGCGCGAAATGTGGTATAATAAGCTGTCACGGAAAAACCGCGTCCACCAAACGGACAGAGAGACCGATATGCGAAGGGATGATCCAGATGATGAGAAAGATTGCGGCGGGGCTCCTGGCGCTGCTGGCGGCCCTGGGGCTTGCGGCCTGCGGCGGCGGGGAGGATGGTTCGGAAGGGAGTTCGACCTATTCCCAGACCGTCTCAGCGCCGGAGAGCGTTTCGGAGGGCGGCTCCGGGAGCGCGCCGGAAGATGAAAGCGGCGCGGACGAACCGTCCGGCGGCGGGGAAAGCGCGTCCGAGCCGGTACCGGAAGAGAGCGCCGAGGAGGAGGGTGTCCATTCGGTGATCCTCTGCAACGGCCTTTCGGTCGACGTCACCGCCCTGCGGGTGCGCGAGGCGGGGAGCGAATACTGGAGCTTTGAAATTTTAGGCGGGGAGCGCTGGGCCTCCGGCAGCTCGATCGAACTGCGGCTGGACCGGGAGGAATGGACGGTCGGCGGCGGCTGGGAGGTCGAAGCGGAGCTGGCCGACGGCACAGCGGAAAGCTATTCCATCCCGCTGGGCGAATACGGCATCGTCGAGCTGCGGCCGGACGGGGAATTCGGCGGCGAATAAGCCCTTCCGATCCTTTCCGCTTAGATCTGACAGGCAGAGGCGTCCGATCGGGCGCCTTTTTTGCGGGAAAATGTGCGGAAACACTTGCCAAAACGGCCTTTATCCCTTATAATAAACAGTAAGAATCACTATATTTCAAACGAAAAGGGGAGAATTTTATGACAGGCAGATGGAAGCGGATGACCGCGCTGGTACTGGCGGCAGCGCTCAGCCTGCCGGGGGCGGTCCCGGCGGCAGCGGCGGAAAACGGCGTGAACCAGCCGTTCAACGGCTGGTCGGAGGAAGAAAACGGCTGGTACTATTACCAGCAGGGCGCGCCGGCGACCGGCTGGCTGCAGCTGGGGCAGACCTGGTACTACCTGGGGCAGGACGGCGTCATGCAGACCGGCTGGCAGACGGTCGGCGGGCAGACCTACTATTTTAAGGACTGGGGCGGTATGGCGGCCGGATGGCTGGAGATAGACGGCAGCTGGTACTACTTCAAGGACTGGGGCGGGATGGCCACCGGCTGGCTGGAGCTGGCGGACGGCTGGTACTATCTGGACGCGGATGGGAAGATGGCGACCGGTACCCGGCTGATCGGCGGGAAGAACTACGGGTTTGACGCTTCCGGCCGCTGGGACGGGACGGAAAAGGCGGTCACCGGCCTGCAGGCACTGCTGAACAGCGTTGCGCTGGAACCCAAAGGGACGGTTTCCCCGGCGTTGGACGCGCGGGTGAACGCCTTTATCGACGCCCATCTGTCGGACAGCATGGACACTTACACCAAGGTCAAGACGGTTTTTGACTATATGATCGAGAACTATACCTACGACAATTCCGCCATCAACATCACGTCCGACGAGACGCTGCTCTCCCTTTACCTCAGCGGTGCGATGACCGAATTCTACGCCTACTCGATCCTGGAGTCGGAACGCGGGGTCTGCAACGATTACTCCGCCGCCTTTGCCGTCATTCTGCGCAAGCTGGGGCTGGAGACCCGGCTGGTGGAAGGGATCGCCTACACGACCGACGGCTCCGGTTCCGGGCACGCCTGGGCGGAGGTCAACCTGGGCGGGACCTGGTATCTCTTTGACCCGCAGATCGAGCAGAATATCGCGGAGCGGGACGGGTATGTCCACTATTACCGGTTCGGCGTGACGATGGAGTCGATCCCCGGGCGGTATGATACCTACGGGTACTGGGATTTTGCCGAATGAGGAAAGGATGGTTATATGGCGCGCAAACCGATTCTGAATATCCACATTGTGATGGACACCCCGCCGGTCAGCCTGAAGGCCGAAAACGGCGAGGTGGTGATGATCCCGTTTAAAGGGACGGCGGAGGGGGAGATCTTCTCCGGCATCGTCGAGCCCTGCGGGGTCGATACCCAGCTGGTCAACGCTGCGGGGGTGCGGCATATGTCCGCCCGGTATATGCTGACCGGGAAGGATCGGGCGGGACAGGACGCCCATATCTATGTCGAAAACAACGGGTATTTTACCGGCGGCGGAGGCGGCACGCCGTTTACCACCGTCCCCACCTTTATGACCGACTCGGCTTCCCTGGCCCCCTATCTCCATGCCAGCCGCTTTGTCGGCGAGGGGAAGGAGGAGGCGGACGGGCTGCACATTTATTTTTATGAGATCGGGGAAGGATAAACTTTTGTAACCCGGTCTTGACAGACGATGGGAAATCAGCTATACTAAATATGGGATAAATCCCATATTGCAGAGGCTCGGTATGGATAAATTTACAGTTGTGTTTTATGATCTGCCGGATGGCTCTGAACCAGTAAAGGATTTTCTTTTACAGCTGCCTGTAAAGATGCGCGCGAAAATTATGCTTACAATTTCTTTGCTGGAAGAAAATGGTACGGCATTGCGTGAGCCATATTCAAAACCGGTGGGTGATGGTATCTTTGAACTTCGGACGAAATTTGGCTCGGATATTACGCGCGTAATGTATTTTTTCTATGTTGGAAGAAAAATTATTTTGACAAACGGATTCGTGAAAAAAGATCAGAAAACACCGAAAAGAGAAATTGAAAAGGCAAAGCGGTACCAAGCGGAGTATTGCAGCAGAAAGGGGATTCAAGATGACTGAATTTCAGGATTTCTTACAGGAACAGCTGCAAGACCCTTCTTTCCGGCAGGAATGGGAATTGCTCCAACCGGAAAAAGCGATCATGCAGGCTATGATTGACGCCAGGCAGCAGGCAGGGCTGACGCAGCAGCAGTTATCCGAGCGGACTGGTATTTCGCAAGCGGATATCAGCAAGCTGGAACGCGGCAGCGGCAACCCCTCTTTGAAAACGCTACAGCGGCTGGCGGCTGGTATGGGCAAACAGGTTAAAATCGAGTTTGTCCCTATGGCGTCTAAAGTATAAATCGGCGGATTCAGGATAAGGGCTTATCATTCCGCAGAATATGCAGTATATAACCCCGCCAACGGCTGTTCCGGCCAGTGGCGGGGTTGCTTTTTATGCTTTTCGTGCGGCGATGATCACTTCCGCCCCTTCGGCAAATCCGATGCCGCCTTCCCCCTTTGTGATATAGGCGGGGAGGTGGGAAAGCTGCCCCGCAAACGGCGCAAGGTTCGCGACCCCGACCGACAGCGGAAAGCGGGCGAACATCGGCTCGTCATTCGGCGAGTCGCCGAAAAAGACCACCTTTTCTTCCAGACGGTCTTCGCGGCAAACCTCCCGCAGGAAAAGCTCCGCCATCTCGACTTTGGAATAATTGCCAAACCAGGTGTTGACGTGGATGGAGCTCACCTTCGCGACCGCGCCGAACCGCTCGCAGACCGCTTTGATCCGCAAAGCTGCGTCCATCCCGAGGTGGACGTCCTCGTTAAAGTCGATGGCGAGGTCGCAGACCCGGTAGGGCTGGTCCTTCGACACCCGGCAGCCGGGCACCTCCCGTAAACAGGCCTGTTCGATCTCCCGGAGTTTTTCGGAAAGGCGTTCCCGCGGGACCGACGGGTGGAAAAAGCGTTTGCGCTCCTTCCCGTCCCAGTAGTCGGCAAACGCGCCGTTTTCCCCGATGACCGCCGCCGCCGGCCATTCCCGCAGGATCAGGTCGCACCAGCCGGCCGGACGCCCGGTGACCGGGATAACTTGAAACCCCGCCCGGCTGAGCTTCCAGAGGGCGGCATAGCTTTCGGGCAGGAGTTTGCCGCCGCTTGTGATGGTGTCGTCGATGTCGTGGAGGATGTATTTGACCTGCCGGAGGGAGGCGGGGCTGAGGTTTTCAATGGGCTGCATGGGGTTTGCTCCTTTCGGGGGACGCGGGTGGGACGCTGCCGGCAAAGCCGGATACGCCTAAGAGTTGGTTGCTTTTCAGTTAGAGGATATAGGTATATTCCTCCGCCAATTCGCCGGTTTGGGGGTAGAGGCGGGGGCCGGTGGATACCCGCCGCATCCCCAGCTTTTCCATCAGCTTATAGGAGGGGGTGTTCCGGGTGTCGCAGTGGGCGGTGATCCTCCGGACGCCGAGCGCCTCCCGCGCAAAGCGGACGGCCGCCTCCGCCGCCTCGAAGGCGTAGCCCTTCCGGTGGTAGCGCCGGTCCAGGATCCAGCCCAGCTCCCCTTCGGAACGGCTTTCGTCCAGGTAGACCGACACCGCGCCGATGGGGCTGCCCGCCAGCGTCAGCGCAAATTCGTAAAAGGCGGGCGTCTCCTTTTCCCATTCTGCTTCGACAGCCGAGAGGAAGGCGGCGGTCTCCGCCTCGGTCTGCTTTTTCCCAAAGAACATGTACCGGGTATTTTCCGGGTCGGCGGCGTAGCGGTGGACGGCGGGGAGCGCCCACAGCCCCAGCGGGCGGAGGACGAGGCGGGCGGTTTTGATTTCCATATATTCTCCTTGTCAAATAAACGCCCCCGGTTTCCCGGGGGCAGGCCTGTTTATTTTTCCATCTCGCTTAACCGGTAGCAGAGGATCGAGAGCGAATCGCCCAGGTGGACGTTTTCGACGACGATCCCTTCGTAGTCCAGCGCCAGGTCGTAGTGGGAGAAGTTCCAAAACCCCCTGACCCCCAGCGACACCAGGTCCCGGGAGAGCTTGATCGCCGCCTCCTTCGGGATGCAGAGGATCGCGACCGTCGGGTTCATCCGCTTGCAGTAGTCGTACAGGGCGGTGATGTTCTGGATCGCCACCCCGGCGATCTGCCGGCCGATCAGCTCCGGGTCGAGGTCGAAGATGGCCGACAGCTCAAACCCGCGGGAGACAAAGTCCATATGCTGGGCGATCGCCCGGCCGAGGTTGCCGGCCCCGATGAGGACCGCCCGGCGGTGGGTGCCAAGCCCCAGGATCCGGCCGATCTCCTCATACAGCGACTGGACGTTGTAGCCGTACCCCTGCTGGCCGAAGCCGCCGAAGCAGTTTAGATCCTGCCGGATCTGGGAGGCGGTCAGCCCCATCCGGGCGGCGAGGTCGCCCGACGAGATCCGCACCACCCCGTCGTCCGCCAGCTCCCGCAAAAAGCGGTGGTAGCGGGGGAGGCGGCGGATGACCGAGGCGGAGACGCTGCCTTTGGGCATAGGGTATCACTCCCCCCCGATGATCCCGACGCTGGCGGCCAGCCGGTTGCCGACGATCTTGAGGAATTCCTCGGTCCCGACCTTGACCTTGTGCTCGAGGGTGGAGGAGGCGTAAAGGTCGCCGGTCATGATCCCTTCCTCGATCGTCTCGATCGTCGCCTTTTCCAGCTTATCGGCGAATTTGACCAGTTTCGGCAGGTGGTCCAGCTCGCCCCGCTTGCGCAGCGCGCCCGACCAGGCGAAGATGGTCGCGACCGAGTTGGTGGAGGTGGGCTCGCCTTTTAGATGCTTATAGTAGTGGCGCTGGACGGTGCCGTGGGCCGCCTCGTATTCGTAGACCCCGTCGGGGGAGACCAGCACCGAGGTCATCATCGCCAGCGAACCGTAGGCGGTCGCGACCATGTCGGACATGACGTCGCCGTCGTAGTTCTTGCAGGCCCAGATATACCCGCCCTCCGACCGGACGACCCGGGCGACCGCGTCGTCGATCAGGGTGTAGAAGTAGGTGATGCCGGCCGCCTCAAACCGCTCTTTGTATTCGGTCTCATAGATCTCGGCGAAGATATCCTTGAAATGATGGTCGTAGGTCTTGCTGATCGTGTCCTTGGTGGCGAACCAGACGTCCTGCCCGGTCGAAAGGCCGTAGTTGAAGCAGGCCCGCGCAAAGGAAGCTATCGAGGAGTCGGTGTTGTGGATCCCCTGGATGATGCCGGCGGAACCGGAAAAGGTGTGGATCGCGGCCCTTGTCTCGCTGCCGTCGGGAGCGGTCACGACCAGCTCGGCCTTCGACCCTTCCGGGCAGGCCAGCTCGACGTTTTTATAGATGTCGCCGTAGGCGTGGCGGGCGATGGTGATCGGCTTTTTCCAGCTGGGGATATAGGGGACCAGCCCCTTTACCATGATCGGCGCCCGGAAGACGGTGCCGTCCAGCATCGCCCGGATGGTGGCGTTGGGGGACTTCCACATCTCGTGGAGATGGTATTCGTCCATGCGGGCGGCGTTGGGGGTGATGGTCGCGCACTTGACCGCGACGCCGTACTTTTTGGTGGCGAGGGCGGAGTCGACCGTCACCTGGTCGCCGGTCTCGTCCCGGTGGGGAAGGCCCAGGTCGTAGTATTCGGTCTTGAGGTCGACAAAGGGGAGGATCAGCCGGTCTTTGATCATCTGCCAGATGACCCGGGTCATCTCGTCCCCGTCCATCTCGACCAGCGGTGTTGTCATGCGGATTTTGCCCATATTCTCATATCCCTTCTTTTTGGCGTAGATGGTTCGCGGCCCTGCTGGAAGCGGAAAGTCAGGCTTTCCCATACCCCGCCGCGTAGTAATTCATCAGGCAGCCTTCCAGGATGATCTGCTTCTCATCCTTTGTCAGCTCGGGCAGGTGGAGGGTGATGGGGGAGACGGTGCCGTCCTGCCGGACCATATGCCCCTTGAGCGTTTGGAGCCCTTCCTCGACCGCCTCCCGGATGTTCGGGACAAAGAGGCAGTCGCCCGGGTCAAACGGGAAGTTCTCGCTCTCGTCGACCGTGAAGGGGAGGATGCCCCAGTTGATGCAGTTGGAGCGGTAGCGCTTGGTGGCGTAGCTGTAGGCGATGTTCGCCAGCCCCCCCAGCACCCGCTGGCAGGAGGCGGCCTGCTCCCTGGCCGACCCGTCGCCCGGCCGGCAGGCGAAGATGGCCGAACCGACGCTGGTGCCGGAAAGGGCGGTCTCGGGCAGGCCGAGGGCTTCCATCACCTTGACCAGCGACTCCGGCTTTTCGCCGGCGTTTACCTGTGCCGCCTCTTCCCGGGCCGCTTTGGAGCGGGGGACATAGTCCGGCGCCCGGCGGGAGAGGGCGAAGTCGGAGAGCTTGATCGGGTTGCTGCGGTAGGAGGAGGTTTCGCCCGACGGGATCAGCTCGTCGGTGGTCGTGACCGGGTCGCGGATGACGTCGGCCAGCCGCACCAGCAGGTGCTGCTGCAGCAGGTCGAATTTCGGCCAGTCGGTGATGTTCGGCCCCAT
>CALXKG010000257.1 GCA_944388825.1 uncultured Clostridia bacterium
CCATGGGGTGTAATACTGCACGGTGTCGGTCCGCGCCCCGGTGTTGATGATCATGGAAAAACCTCCATTCGCTCAAATATTCGTCTTATATATTGTACAGCCGGTATCCCCCGCTGTCAAGGAAAAACGCGGTCCCGGAAGGGACCGCGTGAGACTGTCGAAAAACCAATGGTCAGGGCGCAAAATTCGGCGCTGGCGTGGAAATCGCGAAGAAACGGGCGGCGATCAGAAGTTTAGGGTCAAGCCCTTTTTAAAGGGCTTGCGGGAGTGGAGAGGGCAGAGCCCTTTCCCAGGCGCTCCGTTTCCGTACTTCCGAAACTGACCACAGTTTTGCTGCTTGAAACAAAGTGTGCGCAGCACCCAAAAAATGCGCCAAAATAAATTTATCGACAAGCTGACGCGGCCCCGGAAGGGACCGCGTCTTATTTTCTGCCGTTTAATTGTATTCCTTCCGCAGCCGGAAGACGGCGGCGCTCATCCGGCTCACCAGGATGCCGGATTCGGTGATGGAGGCGTTGCCGGCCGAGAAGACCAGCGACTGCACCATCGCCGGCCACTGGTAATCGCTCTGGGAGGCGTTGACGACAATGAGCAGCGTCCCGCGGGTATAGGCGATGATGCCGGTGTCGAGGTCGAAAAACCGCATCGGCTGGCAGAAGTCCTCGGCGTTCTGGCGGCGCATCCGGCCCAGCCGGACGTAGAAGTCGTGCAGGCCGGTGTCGATCTTATCCCAGCTGAAGGTGCGGCGGTTCCAGGGGTCGGAATAGCCGTACATCCCGATCTCGTCCCCGTAATAGAGGGAGGGGTAGCCGGGGAGGGTGTACTGGAGGGTGGCGGCCAGCCGCAGCCGCTGCACCCCCAGGCGGTATTCTTCCGGGGTCATCCTGTATTCCGCCCGTTCGGCGCTGGGGACGTCGTGCTGGACCGCGAGGGCGGTCATCGCCCGGACCGAGTCGTGGGTCGACAGGGGGGTCATCAGCGTCGCAAGGGCGGGGGCCGGGTAGTGGTCCAGGATGGTCATGACCGAGGTGTAGAAGGCCTCGGCGTTGCCGCTGCATACAAAGGAGAGGATCGCGTTGCACCAGGGGTAGTTCATCACGCTGTCCAGCTGCTCGCCCAGCAGGTAGGGGCGGCGGATGCCGTAGCTGCACTTGTTGGAGGCGTCCTCCCAGACCTCGCCCAGGATATAGGCGTCCTCGTCGTAGTCCTTGACGCAGTCGCGGACGTGGTAGAGGAATTCGTCCGGCAGCTCGTCGGCGACGTCCAGCCGCCAGCCGAACGCCCCGGCCCGCAGCCAGTGGCGGAGGACCCCGTCGTCCCCGCAGATGAATTCCAGGTAGCCGGGGTCGGTCTCGTTGACGTTGGGGAGGGTCGGGAAGCCCCACCAGCACTCGTACCCGACCTTCGAGTCGTTGAACCGGTACCAGGAGTAGTAGGGGGAATCGTGGGACTCCCACGCGCCGTTGGAGTCGTACCAGCCGCTTTTGTCAAAGTAGATAGAGTCGGAGCCGGTGTGGGAGAAGACGCCGTCTAAAATGATCCGGATGCCGTTCTCCGCCGCCTCGGTACATAGCCGCTTGAAGTCCTCTTCGGTGCCGAGGTAGGGGTCGACGGCCAGATAGTTGCCGGTGTTGTAGCGGTGGTTGCTGGCCGATTCGAAAATGGGGTTTAAATAGATGAGGCTGACGCCCAGTTCCTTTAAATAAGGTAACTTCTGGCGGATCCCCTCCAGGTCGCCGCCGAAAAAGTCGGTCGCCTCGTAGTTGGGGACGTCGCCGTTGTAGAGCGGCCGCTCGTTCCAGGACTTGTGGATGATCCGGGGGGAGCGGGTCGGGGGGAGGGGCTCGGTGCTGCCGCGGTAGAAGCGGTCGGGGAAGATCTGGTACATGATCCCGTACTGCAAAAACTCCGGCGTGCGGAAATCGTCCCGGTAGACGGTCAGCTGCCACTCGGGCAGGAAGTCCCCGACCACCGCCCGGGCGTTTTTGTCCGACCCGACAAACAGGGTGCCCTTCTGGGTCTCCACCTCAAAGCGGTAGAAGTAAAGGCCCGCTTCTTCGACAGAAAACTTGACCTCGTATGTTGTAGAATGGAAGGAAGAGGAGACCTGGGAGAAGAGGATCTTCCGGGTCGGCTCGGGATAGGTGACGGTGGAGTAGAATTTATCCTCGGTGACGGTCATATCCTTGACGCCGTCCTTGCGCAGGATGATATAGGCGCGCCTTGGCCGCTCGGACTTGACGACGTGCAGGCGCAGGGTGATCTCGGTGCCGGTCGCGACCGCCCCGAAGGGCTTTTTGCAGGCGATGTCCCAGGCATCGTAGCGGACTGTAGGTTCCAAAAGAAAACATCCTTTCGCGGGCGCAGGCCCATATGGAATATTGCGGGATGTGAAAGAGACGGCATCCGGCCGGCCGTAAAAGCTCTTTCTGCCGCTCTGAAGCTTTTCCAATATTGTCTCCATTATAGCAAGAAAATGCCGTTCTGTACAGAGAAAGATTACAAAAAAGTAGCAGCTTTTTTTTGGCGGCCGGAGGGGTGGGAAGGGGCAAAATGGGCAAACTGTACAAAAAAATTCCCGTAATTCCCCCAATAAAACCATTGACAAGGGGTAAAGGAGGGGTAAATTGGATGTAACCGCCATGAAAAGGCGAAGGTTGTATGCAAATCTACACAGGAATTGCGGAGGCGTTTTCTACAGATTTGGCGTTTTAGGCAAAAAATCGGTGAATGTTTCTACATACGATGGGGCATTTTTCTTTCGGTTATTATTTACAAAGGTTCCGACTTGTGATAAGATAGATTTAAGCAGAAAGGTTCGTGCGCTTAACTGCGCGGCAAGACAAGATATGAGAAAAAGAGGTTACGATATGTCCGAATTAAACAGCACGCCCATCACCCCCGGCGAAGAAAAACGCCCGGACGACTCGATGGCGGTGTATCTGTTCCATCAGGGCTCCAACTACAAAAGCTACGAATACTTCGGCTGCCATAAGGCGGAAGGCGGCCATGTCTTCCGCACCTGGGCCCCGAACGCCCGGGCGGTGTATATCACCGGCGCGTTCTGCGGCTGGGACCCCCGGCGCTGGCCGATGGAGAAGATCAGCGACGGCGGCATCTGGGAAGTGGTGATCCCGGGCCTTTCGCAGTACGACCTCTATAAGATCGTCGTCGAAAGCCCGGACGGGGAACTGCTCTACCACGCCGACCCCTATGCCGTCCACAACGAGACCCGGCCCGGCACCGCCTCCAAGGTCTACGACCTCCCCGATTACCAGTGGGGGGACGCCGCCTGGCTGGAGGAGCGGCGCAAGGCCGACATCGTCGGCCGGCCGGTAAACATCTACGAGATGCACGCCGGCAGCTGGCAGAAGGGGGAGGACGGCGAGACGCTGGACTATGAAAAGCTGGCGGACAAGCTGATCCCCTATATCCAGGAGATGGGGTATACCCACATCGAGCTGCTGCCCCTCTCCGAGTACCCGTTCGACGGCTCCTGGGGCTACCAGGTCACCGGCTATTTCGCCCCGACCTCCCGCTACGGGACGCCGGAGATGCTGATGAAGTTTATCGACCGCTGCCACCAGGCCGGCATCGGCGTGCTGATGGACTGGGTGCCCGCCCACTTCCCCCGCGACGCCCACGGGCTGCGGCGGTTCGACGGGACCCCCTGCTATGAGTACGCCGACCCCCGCAAGGGCGAACATCCCGACTGGGGGACGATGATCTTCGACTACGGCCGCAACGAGGTGCTCTCCTTCCTGATCTCCTCCGCCGCCAACTGGGTGGACCGCTACCACATCGACGGGCTGCGGGTGGACGCCGTCGCGTCGATGCTCTACCTGGACTACGGCAAAAAGGACGGCGGCTGGATGCCGAACATCTACGGCGGCAACTGGAACCTGGAAGCGATCGAGTTCCTGAAACGGTTCAACAACTTCCTCCACTCCGCCTTCCCCGGCGTCATCACCATCGCCGAGGAGTCGACCGCTTTCCCGAAGGTCACCCATCCGGTCGACGAGGACGGGCTGGGCTTTGACTTCAAGTGGAACATGGGCTGGATGAACGACACCATCCGCTATATGCAGACCGACCCCTTCTTCCGCAAGGGGGTCCACAACAACCTGACCTTCTCCCTGACCTACGCTTTCTCGGAAAATTACATCCTGCCCCTTTCCCACGACGAGGTCGTCCACGGCAAGGCGTCGCTGATCGGCAAGATGCCGGGGGAATACGCGGTCAAATTCGCGAACCTCCGGGCCTATATCGCCTATATGTACGCCCACCCGGGCAAAAAGCTGCTCTTTATGGGCGGCGAGATGGCCCAGTTTGACGAGTGGAGCGAGGAAAAGGTGATCGGCTGGGACCTGCTGCGGTTTGATATGCACCGGAAGTACTGGGAGTTTTCCAAAGCCCTCAACCGCTTCTACCGCGATACCTCCCCCTTCTGGGAGGAGGACGGCAGCTGGGACGGGTTCGACTGGCTCTCCTGCGACAACGCCGAACAGAATATCATCTCCTTCCTCCGCCGCGACCACGCGGGGAACGAGCTGATCGTCGTCTGCAACTTCTCGTCGGTCACCCGGGAAAAGTACCGGATCGGCGTGCCGAGAAGGGGCCGCTACCAGGAGGTCTTTACGACCGACGCCGAGGCGTTCGGCGGCAGCGGGACGTTAAACGGCCAGGTCTACACCAAACAGGCCCCGATGCACGGGCGGCCCTGCTGCGTCGAGCTGACGCTGCCCGCTTTCTCGACCATCTTCCTTTATAAAAAGGCGGCGGAAAAGAAGGCGAAGCCCGCAGTCGAAAAGAAAGGCAAGGCGGATACCCGCCGGGTCAAGTCGGGCACGGACGCCGCGGTGAAGACGGCGGGCGCCGGGGCGAAAAAGCCCGCGAAGGCAAAGGCCGAAAAGGCCGGGACAGAGGAAAAGGCCAAATCCAAAGCGAAAAAGGCGGATAAGGCCGAGAAACCTGCAAAAACCGCCGCCGGAAAAACTTCCAAAAAGAAGGCAAAGGCGGAGGAATAAGGGCATAAATGGCTGCAACGGCCCTGGCGGCCGTTCACATATACATTTACGGAAGCGGTAAATCCGCGACGCAACAAACTTGAGAGGTGCACCGGTATGACACAGAAAAAAGATATGATTGCGATGCTGCTGGCAGGCGGGCAGGGCTCCCGCCTGTACGTCCTGACCAAGGAGGTGGCAAAGCCCGCGGTTTCCTTCGGCGGCAAGTATAAGATCATCGACTTCCCGCTGTCCAACTGCGTAAACTCCGGCATTGATACCGTCGGCGTCCTGACCCAGTACCGCCCGCTGGAGCTGAATGCCTATATCGGCAACGGCCAGCCCTGGGACCTGGACCGGATGAACGGCGGCGTCTACGTCCTGCCCCCCTACCAGACCGACAAGGGCAGCGAATGGTACAAGGGTACCGCCAACGCCATCTACCAGAACATCAACTTTATCGACCGTTACGATCCCGAAAACGTGCTGATCCTCTCCGGTGACCATATCTATAAGATGGACTATTCCAAGATGCTGGCTTACCATAAGGAAAACAACGCGGCCGCCACCATCGCCGTCTTAAACGTCTCGATGGAAGAGGCTTCCCGGTTCGGCATCATGAACTGCAACCCCGACCACACCATCTATGAGTTCGAGGAAAAGCCCAAACATCCGAAGTCGACGCTGGCGTCGATGGGCATCTACATCTTCAACTGGAAGAAGCTGCGCGCGGCGCTGATCGCCGACGAGGCCGACCCCAACTCCTCCAACGACTTCGGCAAGAACATCATCCCGATGATGCTGGGGAATGGGGATAAGCTGATCGCCTGGGAATTCGGCGGTTACTGGAAGGACGTCGGCACCATTTCCTCCCTCTGGGATGCGAACATGGACCTGTTAAACCCCGAGAGCGGCCTGCAGATGGACGACGACGACTGGAAGATCTACGCCAGAAGCGAGGCCCATCCGCCGCACTATATCGACGAGCACGCCGAGATCGCCGAGTCGATCGTCACCGAAGGGTGCGAGATCGACGGGAAGCTGTGGTATTCGGTCCTCTTCTCCAACGTCACCGTTGAGGAAGGCGCGGAGCTGAACTCGGCCGTCGTCATGAGCAACACCGTCATCAAGAAGGGCGCTACCGTCAAATACGCGATCATCGCCGAAGACGCGGTCATCGAAGAGGGCGCGATCGTCGGCGACGACCCCTGCAACTACCCGGACGCTTCCGAGTGGGGGATCGCGGTTGTCGGCCGCGGCGCGGTCATCAAGAAGGGCCAGGTCGTCCGGCCCAAGGAAATGATCGAACCCGACGCGAACCGCTGAGCGCCCCATCCGCCGGACTGGAATCCTGAATACAACGCATCCTGGAGGTAACCTCATGATTTCGAAAACTTTGTGCCTGCTTTTCGCTGAAAGCTACGCGGCCGTGACAAACGAGCTGGCCGCCGACCGTACCCTCGCGACCGTCCCGTTCGCCGGGCGGTACCGCCTGATCGACTTCGTCCTCTCCTCGCTGGTCAAGGCGCGGGTCAACAACATCGGCATCCTCACCAAGGAGCATTACGGCTCCCTGGTCGACCATGTCGGCTCCGGCAAGGACTGGGACCTCGACCGCAAAAACGGCGGCCTGAAGATCCTCACCCCCTTCGCCAAGGCGGGTTCGGAGATCACCCGCAGCCGCTCCAAGATCGACGCGCTGCTCTCCTGCCAGACATATTTGGAAGAATCTAACGAAGAATATGTCATTTTGGCCGATAGTAATATCGTTATGAACATTGACTTTGCCGACCTCGTGCGGTATCATAGTGATAAGGGCGCGGATATCACCGTCGTCTACCAGCAGCGGACCGATGCCGTCTACAACGGCCTTGTCATCGACCAGGACCGCGACGGCAAGGTCGTCGACGCCTACTACGCCGCCGGGCAGATGTCCGACTGCCAGAACCAGGTGCTGAAGGTCTTTGTCTTCAATAAGGACCTGCTGATGAACCTGCTGGGCCGCGCCTATACCTTCGGCTGGACCGACTTTGAACGGGAGTTCATCACCAAGAACATTTCCAAGCTGCGCATCTGCGCCTACGAGCACAAGGGCTACTGCGCCGTCATCAACACGGTCGGCGACCTCTACAAGGCCAGCATGGAGATGCTGACCCCCGCCCTGCGCAAGGAAGTCTTCGAGTCGGATACCACCATCCTGACCCGGGTCAAGAACAGCCCGCCCACCCTCTACGGGTTTGAAAGCAAGGCGAAAAACAGCCTGATCGCCGACGGCTGCACCATCGACGGCAATGTCGAGAACTGCGTCATCTTCCGCGGCGTCACGATCGAAAAGGGCGCCGTCCTCAAAGACTGCGTCATCATGCAGAACTCGGTCATCCATTCGGGCGCGAAGCTGGAATGCGTCATCACCGATAAGGATGTCACCGTCGAGGCCGACCATGTGATGGGCGGCTATCCCACCTATCCCTTCGTCATCTCCAAGGGCCAGACCGTTTGACACGCCGCCGGGGCTTCCCGGGACGGGAGGCCCCTTCTTCCGAGAGAAAGGATGGAAACCGATGAAGATCTTATTTGCCGCCGCAGAGGCGTCCCCTTTCATCAAGGTCGGCGGCCTGGGGGACGTGGCCGGCGCGCTGCCGAAGGCGCTGGTTGAAAAAGGGCACGACGTCCGGGTCGTGCTGCCGCTTTACTCCTCGATCAAATGGGAGCTGCGGGAAAAATGCAGCTATATCAAATACTTCTATTTCATGCACGGCTGGCGCAACTGCTATTGCGGCATCTTTGAAGCCAATATCGACGGCGTCACCTATTACCTCTTAGACAATGAGTACTACTTCAAGCGCCGCGCCCCGTACGGCGAGTTTGACGACGGCGAACGGTTCGCGTTCTTCTCCCGCGCGATTTTGGAGTTCCTGCCCCAGGTGGATTTTATCCCCGATATCATCCACTGCAACGACTGGCACACCGCCGCCGTCCCGGTCTACCTCGACGCCCAGTACCGCTGGCGGGAGGGGTATGAGTATATCAAGACCGTCTTCTCGATCCACAACATCGAGTTCCAGGGCAAATACGGCCTGGATACGCTGGGGAGCGTCTTCGCGCTGCCGCCGGATTGGGAAAGCGTCGTCGAGCACGACGGGTGCTTAAACCTGATGAAGGGCGCGATCGAACGGGCCAACGCGGTCAACACCGTCTCGGAGACCTACGCCAACGAGATCCTCGACCCCTATTTCTCGTTCGGCCTGGACACCATCCTCCGCCCCCGCCGGTATAAGCTCTCCGGCATCGTCAACGGGATCGACGTCAAGGCGTTCGACCCGGCGACCGACCCGGCGATCCCCGTCCATTACGACATCGAGACCCGCGCCGACAAGGTGGAAAACAAGCTCGCCCTCCAGAAGGAGCTGGGGCTGGCGGCCGACCCCGATATCCCGATGATCGGGATGGTCGGGCGGCTCACCTCCCAGAAGGGCATCGACCTGATGTACCCGGTGATGGAGGAGCTGATGAAGCAGGAGGTCCAGCTGGTCGTCCTGGGTACCGGCTATGCCGAGATCGAGGACTTCATGCGCTTCTGCGACGCCGCCTACCACGACAAGATGCGGGCGATGATCACCTTCTCCGCCTCGATGGCCCAGAAGATCTACGCCGGCGCCGACCTCTTCCTGATGCCCAGCAAATCGGAGCCCTGCGGCCTGGCCCAGCTGATCTCGATGCGCTACGGCACCATCCCGGTCGTCCATGCGGTCGGCGGGCTGAAAGACACCGTTATCCCCTATAACCCGGCTGAGGGTACCGGCAACGGCGTCAACTTCCAGTCCTACAACCCCTGGGATATGTACGACGCGATCAACCGCGCGCTGGCCATCTGGCGCGACCCGGAGGAACGGGACCAGATCATGGTAAACGGCATGAGCGGCGACTACTCCTGGGACGCTTCGGCCGAAAAGTACCTGCGGCTGTATGAGTCGGTGCTGTAAACGGCGGATGAAACGCGGGGCCCCCCCGCAGAATATCTTGTAAGAAAATGAAGACCGGTCGGGATTTGGCCCTTATCTTCTCCCGACCGGCTCTTTGTGTGTACCGGTTCCTTCCGGCAGGAGGGCGTAAACCCGCTTTTGCGCCCCCCTGCGAGAAGGAAAGCACCCTTTTCGGATACGAAAGACGGAGAATACCGTTTATTTTGGAAAGAGAGGAAAGCTAATGTCTTATTCCGTAAAAGAACTGAAAGACGAGCTCGTCAAGACTTTGAGCGCTGAATATGGATATGACGCGAGCGAAGCGACTATCCTTCAGATGTATGGCACCGTCCTGACTGTCGTCCAGCAGAAACTGCTCCAGAAACGGGGCGAGTACACCGAGAAAATGAAAAACTCGGACCAGAAACGCATCTACTATATGTCGATGGAGTTCCTGGTCGGCCGCTCGCTCAAGAACAACCTCTACAACCTCGGGATGGAAGCCGAGATGAAAGAGGCGGTCAAGGAGCTGGGCTTCGACCTGGAGACCATCTATGAAATGGAACCGGACGCCGGGCTGGGCAACGGCGGCCTGGGGCGGCTGGCGTCCTGCTATATGGACGCCGCGACGACGATGGGCTACCCCTTCACCGGCTTCTCGATCCGGTATGAGTTCGGCATCTTCCGGCAGAAGATCGTCGACGGCTGGCAGATGGAGCTGCCGGACAACTGGCTGGAGATGGGCGGCTTCTGGCTGGTCCCCCGCCGGGATGAGTCCAAAGAAGTCCACTTTGACGGCGAGGTCAAAGAGGAATGGGGCGAAAACGGCCTCAAGACCATCCACAAAAACTACTACACCGTCCGCGCCGTCCCCTATGACCTCCTGATCTCCGGCAAGGACTCCGACGTCGTCAACTCGCTGCGGCTGTGGAGCGCCGAAAGCCCCTCTTCCTTTGATATGGGCAGCTTCGCCAGAGGCGAGCACGTCAAGTCGATGGAGTCCGGCAACCGCGCCGAGGCGATCTCCAAGGTCCTCTACCCGGCCGACGACAACATCGAGGGCAAGAGCCTGCGGCTGAAGCAGCAGTACTTCTTTGTCTCCGCCTCCCTGCAGAACATTGTCCAGGTCCACCTGCGGACCAACCCGTCGCTGGATAACCTGCCCGAAAAGGCGGTCATCCACATCAACGACACCCATCCGGCCCTCTGCGTGCCGGAGCTGATGCGGATCCTGCTGGACGACTACGGCTACTCCTGGGAAAAGGCGTGGGATATCACCTGCCGGACGCTCGCCTATACCAACCATACGATCATGAGCGAAGCGCTGGAAAAGTGGGATATGACCCTCTTCCGCCACCACCTGCCCCGGATCACCTCCATCGTCGAGGAGATCAACCGGCGGTTCTGCAACTATGTCTACAACAACTTCCCCGAAAAACGGGGGGCGATCGGCTCGATGGCGGCGATCGGCGACAACCAGGTCCGGATGGCGAACCTCTGCCTGATCGCCTGCTTCTCGGTCAACGGCGTCTCCAAGCTGCACACCGATATCCTGAAAAACGATTGCTTCCGCGATTTCAACGACATCTTCCCCGGCAAGCTGACCAACGTCACCAACGGCATCACCGCCCGGCGCTGGCTCAACCAGGGCAACCCCCTGCTGGCGGATATGATCACCGGGCTGATCGGCGACGGGTATGTCCATGACCTCAGCAAGCTCTCGGAGCTGAAAAAGTTCATGGAAGACGACGCGGTCCTCTCCCGCCTGGGCGAGATCAAGCGGCAGAACAAGGAACGGCTGGGCCGGTATATCGCCGAGCACAACGGCCTGCGGGTCGACCCCAATTCGATCTTCGACGTACAGGTCAAGCGGCTGCATGAGTATAAGCGGCAGCTCTTAAACGCCCTCGAGATCCTCCACCTCTACCTCGCGATCAAGAACGGCGCCACCATCCAGCCCCGGACCTTTATCTTCGGCGCGAAGGCGTCGGCCGGCTACTATATGGCCAAGGAGATCATCCGGTTTATCTGCGCGATCGGCGACGTCGTCAACCGCGACGCCAGCTTAAACGGCCAGCTGAAGGTCGTCTTCCTGGAGAACTACCGGGTCTCGCTGGCGGAGACCATCTACCCGGCGGCCGAGATCTCCGAGCAGATCTCCCAGGCGGGCAAGGAGGCTTCCGGTACCGGCAACATGAAGATGATGCTCAACGGCGCCGTTACGCTCGGCACGATGGACGGCGCGAACGTCGAGATCCACGACGTCGTCGGCCCGGAGAACATCATCATCTTCGGCATGAACGCCGCGGAGGTCAACGAGCTGGGCCGCAACGGCTACAACCCCTGGAACGTCTACAATTCCAACGGCTATATCAAGGAGATCATCGAGTTCGTCCGCCGCGGCGGCCTCGACGGCAAGAACTTCGACACCATCATCAACTACCTGCTGCAGAACGACCAGTATATGACGCTGGCGGACTTTGAAAGCTACCGCCAGGCGCAGGAACGGGTCGCCGCGCTCTATCAGGATAAGCGGAGATGGAACCAGATGTCGCTGCGCAACATCGCCGAGTCCGGCATCTTCTCGGCCGACCGGTCGGTACAGGAATATATCGACAATATCTGGTATAAGAACTGCTGATTT
>CALXKG010000258.1 GCA_944388825.1 uncultured Clostridia bacterium
CATCGGGAAAGATGCGAAAAGGAGTGATAAAAACAAAATCTGTCCTTTTCATTTGCCCTGCGGTATGGTATAATAATAGAAAAGCCGGGGGCGTTCCGGGGAACGACCGGCGATCGGAAAATATGCCGGAACCGGCGGATGAAAGGATGCTGCCTTTTATGAGAAAAACTAAGATCGTATGTACCATCGGCCCCGCCTGCGCCAATGAAGAGACGCTGACCCGGATGGCCCTGGCCGGGATGAACGTCGCGCGCCTCAACTTCTCCCACGGCACCCATGAGGGGCATAAACAGAGCCTGGAGCTGATCAAAAAGGTGCGGGAAAAACTCCACCTGCCGATCGCGGTCATGCTGGACACCAAAGGCCCCGAGTACCGCATCAAGACTTTTAAGGACGGGAAGATCTTCTTAAACGAAGGCGACCGGTTTATCTTTACGACCGATGAGGTCGAGGGCGACCAGGAGCGGGTCTCGGTCAGCTATAAGGGCATGGCGAAGGAGCTTCAGCCGGGCGACCAGATCCTCCTCAACAACGGCCTGATCACCTTCGAGGTGGTCGAGACCTCCGGCAACGACGTCATCACCCGCGTGCTGGTCGGCGGCGAGCTGTCCGACCGCAAGAGCATGGCATTCCCCGGCAAGGTCTTAAAGCAGGTCTACCTCTCCGAACAGGATAAGGCGGATATCAAGTTCGGCGTCGAAAACGACATCGACTTTATCGCCTGCTCCTTTGTCTCGACCGCCCAGGATGTCATCGACGTCAAGAACTACCTGGACGAGCTGGGTGCGAAGGACATCGACCTCATCTGCAAGATCGAGAACCGTTCCGGCGTCGACAATATTGAAGAAATCTGCGCCAACTGCGACGGCATCCTGATCGGCCGCGGCGACATGGGGGTCGAGATCCCCTATGAACAGGTCCCGGCGATCCAGAAGCACCTGATCTCCAAATGTTCGCTGCTGGGCAAGCGGGTCATTACCGCCACCGAGATGCTGGAGTCGATGACCCACAACATCCGCCCGACCCGTGCGGAGATCTCCGACGTCGCCAACGCCGTTTACGACGGCACCAGCGCGATCATGCTTTCGGGCGAGACGGCGGCCGGCGACCACCCGGTCGAGGCGGTCGAGGCGATGGCCAAGATCGCAAGGGAAGCCGAGCACCGGATCGATTATACCCACCGTTTCCACAACAGCGACTTCCGCATCCGCAACACGGTCGACGCGATCTCCCACGCCGTCTGCGGCATGGCGATCGACATTAAGGCCCAGGGGATCGCGGTCTGCTCCCTCTCCGGCAAGACGGTGCGGATGGTCTCCCGGTTCCGCTCGCCGATGCCGATTTTGGGGCTTACCACCAGCGAGAAGACCTGGCGCAAGCTGGGCATGAGCTGGGGCGTCACCCCGGTCATGGTCGAGCACTACAACTCCACCGACGTCCTCTTCTACGAGGCGACCAAAGAGGCGAAACGGGTCCTCGGCTTAAAGTCCGGCGACAAGGTCGTCATCACCGGCGGCATGACCAACGGCGTCTCCGGCAACACCAACCTGATCAAGATCGAGACGATCGGCTGATTTTTCCCCCCCGGGCAGCATCCCCGCTGTCCGGGGGTATTTTATGCCTTCTTTGCATCCTCCCCACCCCATTTATGCAAAAATCCCCCCAAAACCCGGTGAAACAGCTCCTTTTGCCGCCAAATATGCCAGAAAATTTACATTCTCTTCCCAATTTCATCACTTTCACCTGCTATACTAGGAAAGTAATCTGGTATTATACAATTTTTTAGCAGGAGGCTGACTATATGGAAAACATCATCGAACGCTGCGACAACTACGCCCGCCTCTGCCGGGAAACGACCTCTATCCCCGCTGAACTGTACGACCTCCACCAGGTCAAAAAGGGCCTGCGGGACAAAAACGGCGAAGGGGTGCGCGCCGGGCTGACCAACATCTCCCGCGTCGACGCCTTTGAGGTGGTGGACGGCCAGAAGGTCCCCTGCGACGGCAAGCTCTACTACCGCGGCATCAACGTCAAGGACCTGGTCCGCGGCTTTACTTCCGAAAACCGCTACGGCTTCGAGGAGACCGCCTACCTGCTGCTGTTCGGCAAGCTCCCGGACGCGGCTCAGCTCCGGCAGTTTACCGAAACCCTCGCGGCCTGCCGGACCCTTCCCCGCAACTTCACCCGCGACGTCATCATGAAGGCCCCCACCCGGGATATCATGATCACCCTCTCCAAAAGCATCCTGATGCTTTCCGCCTACGACCGCCGCACCGACGACATCTCGATCGAGAACGTCATGCGCCAGTGCCTGATGCTGATTAGCGTCTTCCCGATGATCGCGGTCTACGGCTTCCACGCCTACAACCACTATGTCCGGGGCCGCAGCATGTACATCCACCGCCCGGACCCCCGCCTCTCCACCGCCGAGAACATCTTGCGGATGCTCCGCCCGGACATGAAGTACACCGAGCTGGAGGCGAAGGTGCTCGACCTCGCCCTCGTCCTTCATATGGAGCACGGCGGCGGCAACAACTCCACCTTCACCACCCACGTCGTCTCCTCCTCCGGCACCGACACCTACTCGGCGATCGCGGCGGCGCTCGGCTCCCTCAAAGGCCCCAAGCACGGCGGCGCGAACATCCGGGTGGTGCAGATGATGAAGGACTTGAAGGCCCACGTCCACAACCTCCACGACGAGGAGGAGGTCGCCGCCTACCTCCAGAAGCTGCTTGACCGGGAAGCGTTTGATAAGAAGGGCCTGATCTACGGGATGGGCCACGCGGTCTACACCCTCTCCGACCCCCGCTGCCAGATTTTCAAAGCCTACGTCGGTAAGCTCGCCGCCGAAAAGGGCCGCAAGCGGGACTACGACCTCTATAACCTGGTCGAACGGCTCGCCCCGCAGGTCATCGGCAAAAACCGCCGGATCTACAAAGGCGTCAGCGCCAACGTCGACTTCTACTCCGGCCTCATCTACTCGATGCTGGATATCCCGGAGGAGCTGTTCACCCCGATGTTCGCCATCGCCCGCATCGTCGGCTGGAGCGCCCACCGGCTGGAGGAGCTGATCAACGTCGACAAGATCATCCGCCCCGCCTATATCAGCATCTCCGAACCGGCGGACTATATCCCCCTCACCGGGCGGGAATAACTTTAGTTTGTTGAAAAAGCTTATTTTCAACTGTTTCCAGGGTATGCTGTAAAATAGCCCGTATGTTTTCAACTTAAAATTATTACAGAGACAATGAGAAAAACGTTTTTCAAAATGGGCGTTCTTCTGTCTTTGGCTTTTTCCATGGCATCCTGTCAAATCGGGCAGGCATCCGTTCAGGAACCGGAAAAAGAAGTTATCGAAGTGAATGCGATATACCCGGATTTTGATTTGCATGAAATCTGTCAGGAAGCTACGACCATAGTCCATGGCATTGTTCGCGAAAAAGGTGAAACTTTTTTGTATAATGTTTCGCTTGATGACGACCCAAGTTACCGCGCTTATACGCCATATACAGTTGCGGTAATTTCCTACTATAAAGGGAATACAGGAGAAAATGAGATAACATATATTCGTTCGGGCGGGGAAACAGATACGGCTATTTATAGTAGCGTAGAACCGGATTTTGAATTGGGGTCTGAGGTCATCCTGTTCCTTAACGAGAACGGCGGCAGCTGGCCTACCCAAGGTACCTATCTTGTTACCGATGGGAAAGTTGAGATATTTTCTGATATGCTTCCGGAAACGTTTTCTTCTGACGATTCTTCCGGATTGATCGAGATGGATGTCTCGGATTTCAGTTCGCTCATTTCGGACGCCTTAAATAATGGATGATGTAAGCAACCATAAAAACTGCTTGTTCTTATAAAGCGGGCGGGTCAGGCTCTCGGAAAGCCGTTTTTTCGGGAGGACGACATCGGGACTTTTTCGACAAGCTGGGCGCTCCTGCAAAAACAGGGGCGCTTTTTTACGGTTTGATTAAATTTTCACCGTCGCCGGTATGCCCCGTGACAAAACTGGAAAAACGTGTATAATAGAAGTGTACGCACCTGTCTGAAAAGGGAGAATATCGGGCGCAGCCCGGCGGCAGAGAAAGGATTTTGGCTTTATGCAGCTCAACAAGCAGACCTTCCGGAAACTCCTGCTCCTCGTGGGTTTTGGGGTCCTACTCAATTTCGCGGTCCAGCACCTGGACACCCTGGACGGCGCGTTTTCCTGGGTTTTTGCGGTCGTCGAGCCGTTTGTGCTGGGCGGGGTGCTCGCCTTTATTTTAAACGTCCCGATGCGGGCGGTCGAGCGGTTCCTCTTCCCGGACAAAAAGCCGTCGGTCATCGAGACGGTGCTGATCAAGGAAGGGGAACTCCAGGATAAGGCGGGGGAGATGCTCCGCCAGTCGATCCCCGGCGGCAAAAAGCCTCTCCTTCAGAAGAAAAAGCGTTTTGACACCGCCCGCATCAAGCGCCCGGTCAGCCTGATCGTCACCCTGCTGCTGGTGGCGGCGGTGGTGGCGCTGGTCTTCGGGATCGTCCTGCCGGAGCTGGTCCGCACCGGCACCAACCTGGTCGTCAGCCTGCCGGACTACTTTGACACCGCCTACCTCTGGGTCAACAAGACGCTGGAGGACAACCCCACCCTGCTGGCCTACGTCAACGATCTGGTGTCCCAGCTGGACTGGGAGGCCCTCAGCAGCCGGATGCTGGACTTCCTCCAGGAGTCGGAGCTGATCCAGAACATCTTCGGCACCGCCTCCAGCCTGGTGGGCGGGGTGGTCACCGCCTTTATCGGCATCGTCTTCGCCTTTTACCTTCTGACCCGCAAGGAGCAGCTGGCCCGCCAGTGCAAGATGATCCTGACCGCTTTCCTGCCGGTGGGGGTCGTCAAACGGGTGATCCGGGTCGCTTCCCTCACCTCCTCCACCTTTTCCCACTTCCTGTCCGGCCAGTGCATCGAAGCGGTGATCCTCGGCACCCTGTTCGTCATTGCGATGTCCATTTTTAAATTCCCCTACGCGCTGCTCTGCGGGGTATTGATCGGGTTTACCGCGTTGATCCCGATCTTCGGGGCGTTTATCGGCTGCATCGTCTCGGCCTTCCTGATCCTGATGATCGACCCCGGGCGGGTGATCTGGTTTGTCGTCATGTTCCTCGTCATCCAGCAGCTGGAGGGGCAGCTGATCTACCCCCACGTCGTCGGCAGCGCGGTCGGCCTGCCGTCCATCTGGGTGCTGGTGGCGGTCACGGTCGGCGGCAGTATGTTCGGCATTATGGGGATGCTCTTTTTCATCCCTCTCTCGTCGGTACTCTACGCCCTCCTGCGGGAGACCGTCTACCGGCGGCTCCGCCGGAAAAATACCCCTGCGCCTGAGCCGGAAGGAGGTGGGGCGGCGTGAAGCGGGCGTTTAAAAAGGTATCCCAGTTTATATTCCGTCGGGTGGTGATCGTCGCCCTGCTGCTGGTGGTCCAGCTGGCGCTGATGGCGTTTTTCGCCTTCCGTTTCAGCCACTACTCCGCGATCTTTTACGGCTTCTCCCTCTTTTGCAGCCTGGTGGCGGTTTTCGCGATCGTCTCCGGCCGCGCGAACCCCGCCTATAAGATCGCCTGGACCATCCTGATCATGGCGCTGCCGATTTTCGGCGGGCCCTTCTACCTGCTGTTCGGGTTTAACAAGCTCTCCCGCCACACCCGCAAAAAGATGTCGCGGATCGCTCTGGACATGAAGCGGTACGACCAGTCGGACGATAGGGTGCTGGAAAAGATGATGGCCGAAGACCCGGACGGCGGCCTCCAGTCCCGCTATATCGAGCGGGGGGCCTACAGCCCGGCCTACGGGCACACTGCCTGCGAGTACCACCCGCTGGGGGAGATCAGCTGGCACCGGATGCTCTCCGAGCTGGAAAAGGCCGAGCACTACATCTTCCTCGAGTACTTCATCATTGAGGAAGGGGCGATGTGGGACCCGATCCTCGCGATTCTCCGCAAAAAGGCGGCCGCCGGGGTCGACGTCCGGGTGATCTACGACGACCTCGGCTCCATCTTCAAGCTGCCGGACGGGTACGACAGGACGCTGGAGTCCTACGGCATCCGGTGCTGCGTCTTCAACCCCTTCATCCCGGTTCTGAACCTGCGGATGAACAACCGCGACCACCGCAAGATCCTCGTCATCGACGGCCACACCGGCTTTACCGGCGGCATCAACCTGGCTGACGAGTACATCAACGTCAAGGAGCTGCACGGCCACTGGAAGGACACCGCGATCATGCTCAAAGGGGAGGCGGTCTGGAGCCTGACGGTCATGTTTTTGACCATGTGGGACTTTATCAAGGGGGAAGAGGCCGACTTTGACCTTTACCGCCCCCAGGTCTACCAGCAGGAGCCGCTGCCGGACGACGGGTATATCCAGCCCTTCGCCGACAACCCGTTAGACGACGAGCCGGCCGGCGAGAATGTCTACCTCAACATGATCTCCCGGGCGGAAAAGTACGTCTACATCACGACCCCGTATCTGATCCCCAGCAACGAGATGATCACCGCCCTCTGCAACGCCGCCCGCAGCGGCGTCGACGTCCGGATCATCACCCCCCACGTCCCCGACAAGTGGTATGTCCATATGGTCTCCCGGGCCAACTACAGCCAGCTGGTGGAGGCGGGGGTGCGGATTTTTGAGTATACGCCCGGCTTTATCCACGCCAAGAGCTTTGTCGCCGACGGGCGATATGCGGTCGTCGGGACGATCAACCTGGACTACCGTTCCCTTTACCTCCACTTTGAGTGCGCGACCTGGATCTGCGGCGCCTCCTGCATCGTGGACATCCACCGGGATTTCCTCGAGACCGAGGCGGTCTCCCAGGAGATCACGCTGGAACAGTGCCGCGCGGTGCCGGTCCACACCCGGATCGCCCGCAACGCCATCAAGCTGTTTGCGCCGCTGATGTAAGGAGGGTACCGATGGCCGAAAATAAAAACTGCTGCGAGGTCTGCATGAACCTCGCCTACGATCCCGAGCTGGACGAGTACTACTGCGCGCTGGAACTGGGGCTGGATATGGACGACTACGAGCGGAGCTTATCCGGGAACTTTCAGAGCTGCCCTTTTTTTAAATTCGGCGACGAGTACAACATCGTTCGGAAGCAGAACTGATACGGTTTACACAAATATAAATATAAAACGCCTGCCCGGTTTATCCGCCGGACAGGCGTTTGTGCTTTTTAGTCGAGCTTCAAGTCCCCGTCCTTGATCCACCCCATCTTCCGGAACCATTTTCCCATCCCCCAGCAGAGGATGGCGGGGAGGATAAAGCTGATGAGGATCAGCCCCGCCCAGTCAAAGGCGGTGACCGCCGCTTTCGTGCCGTTTGCCACATCCGACACCCAGCCGGTGTAGACCCCGATCTGCCCGACCAGCCCGCAGGTGCCCATGCCGGAGGAGATCGCCGGGCCGTTCATCTCCAGTTTGAAGAGGCAGGTCGCCACCGGCCCGGTGATGGCCGACGCGATGGTAGGGGGCAGCCAGATGCGGGGATTTTTGAGGATGTTGCCCATTTGCAGCATCGAGGTGCCGAGCCCCTGGGAGACCAGCCCGCCCATTTTGTTTTCCTTCCAGTTCATGACCGCGAACCCCACCATCTGGGCGCAGCAGCCGGCCACCGCCGCTCCGCCGGCCAGGCCGGTGAGGGAGAGGGTCTGGCAGATGGCCGCCGACGAGATCGGCAGCGTCAGCGCGACCCCGACCAGCACCGACACCAGGATCCCCATCCAGAAGGGCTGCTGCTCGGTCGCCCAGCGGATGACGACCCCGATCGAGCTGGCGGCCGTCCCGATCGCCGGGGCGACCAGCATCGACAGCCCGCAGCCGGCAAAGATCGTCAGGCAGGGGGTGACGAGGATGTCGACCTTCGTCTCCTTGGAGACCGCCTTGCCCAGCTCGGCCGCCACAATCGCGATGATGAGGACCGACAGCGGCCCCCCGGCCCCGCCCAGGGCGTTGGCCGAATACCCCACCGCCACCAGCGAGAAGAGCACCAGCGGCGGGCAGTGGAGCGCCCCGCCGATCGCGACCGCCATCGCGCTGCCGGAGACGCTTTTGGCAAAGTCCCCCACCTCGGTGAGGAACGGGATGCCCAGCTGGCTGCCGATGGTGGACAAGATCGTCCCGACCAGCAGCGACGCGAACAGCCCCTGGGCCATCGCGCCCAGCGCGTCGATGCCGTACCGGCGGGCGGAGAAGACGATGTCCTTGCGCTTTAAAAATGCTTTTACCTTTTCCATAGGATCACCCGATCGAAGAGAATTGTCTGGCCACAGAAATCATTTTTTTGAATCCCATCGGCCAGCCGCGGACTTTCGAAGACCGGCCTCCCACGGCCGGTCTTATGCGTGTGGGATGAGGCAGACGGCCGCGTCGGATATGGGATTCTTAAGGGGCTTGCTCCTTAAGCGGATTCCAAAGGCAGAGCCTTTGGCGGATTCTTAAGGCAGAGCCTTGAGTCGCGGCCTTAAGGGCCGCGAAATACATGTCTAATGCCATGTAGCAAAAATGATTTCCATGCTTGCCGGCCACCCGGCGTTGACAGCTCTTATTATACCATATAGGTGTCATGACAGATAGCGGTAAAATAACACAACCTACCCAAAAGGCGGCGGGGCTTTTTGGGTAGGTTGTCAGAAAAACGGTTATTTCGCGTTGTAGACGTCCAGCTTGAGGAGCTTTTCGCTCTTTGCGACATAGAGGGAAGCGACCGAGTCGCCGACGCAGTTGAGGGAAGTGACCAGCATCTCGATCGGGCGGTTGATGGCGAGGATCAGGCTGTAGGCCATCAGCGCGGCGTCGTTGGTAAACCCGACGCCCGAGAGGATCGTAAACAGGATGACCGCCCCGGCGCCCGGCGCCGCGGGGGTGCCGACCGACGCGACCAGCGCCAGCAGCGCGATGACCACAAGGCTCCCGACCGAGACGTCGTATCCGGCGGCCCCGGCGATGATCAGGGTCGCGCCCACCTGCATGATCGCGGTGCCGTCCATATTGATGGTCATGCCCAGCGGCAGGACAAAGGACGCGACCTGCTTGTCGACGCCCATCCGCTTGACGCAGGTCTCATAGTTCATCGGCAGCGTCGCGGCCGACGAAGAGGTCGAGAACCCGAACAGGATAACGCCCATGATTTTTTTGAGGAAGATCCTGGGGTTAAGCCGGGTGCCGATGATGACGTAGAGCGGGTAGCCGATGAAGAGGTAGATGAGCAGCAGGATGACCGTGACGACCATGTAGACGACCGCCGGCCGGATGTACTCGATGCCGTAGGTGGCGAAGGTGCGGGAGATCAGGAGGAAGATCGCGATGGGCGCGAACTTGGTGACGACAAAGTTGAGGAAAACGGTGACAATGTCGTTTAATTCCTGCAAAAGCCGCCGCATCGTCGCGGTCTTTTCAAAGCCCAGCTTGTTCATGCACAGCCCCGTCGCGACCGCCAGGAAGACGACCGCCAGGACCGCCGTGTTGGAAGAGAAGACCGCCGTGATGTTGCTGGGGATGACGTCCAGCAGGACGATCAGCGGGTTGGAGCCGGTCGAGCCGGTGGAAGCGGACAGCCCCTCCAGGTTGACGCTGAACATCCCCATGTCGAAGACGATGATCCCGACGATTGCCGCCAGCGCCAGGCCGCCGACCGTCGTCATCAAAAACCACAAAAGCGTTTTGGTGGAGATCCGTCCCAGCGTCCGGGCGTCGGAGACGGTGCCGACCGCCATCGCGATCGAGGTGAAGACCATCGGGACAATGACGACCTGCAGGGCGCGGACAAACAGCTGACCGCCGATGTAGAAGATGCCGATCGCGCTCTCGGCCCCTGCGGCGGTGATATCCTGGAAGAGGATGTTGTTGATCGTCGCCCAGGTAGCGGCGTCGATATTTTCCCGGACCGCCATGAAAATGAGGCCCACGATGATGCCGGCCGCCAGCGCCGCGATCATCTGGATCGCGAGCTTGTTGGCGTTCGGCTTTTTGACTGCTTTTTCGCTCATGCTTTGACTCCCTTTCTTGACATATGCCGCGGGCAGACAGCGCTACCCCGCACTTTTCTGTCTACTAGTTTACGCAAATTTCCGGCAAAATGCAAGGGAATTTTACAAAAAAACCGCGCTTTGGTGAATTGCTCGATTCTTTCGACGATTGCCGCGCTTTTTGTGTGAGAATGCACAGCCCTCCGCTTTTGCTGCGCCG
>CALXKG010000259.1 GCA_944388825.1 uncultured Clostridia bacterium
CCCTAAAAGATAAAAAATGGCGCCCTATCTAGCCTAGACAGGGCGCCAAAATCATTTTTTAGGCCGCTGGCGCGGCGGATAATCCGGGGATACCGCTCACTCTTCCCCGTTCCAGCAGTAGGTGCAGAGCTTTTCCGGTTCAATGCCGACCGATTCGATCATATCATCCAGGCGGTGGTAGCGCAGGCTCGTAAAGTGGAGCTTTTCGCAGATCCGGTCGACCATCTTCCGGTATTTTTCGCTGTCGGGGTTGGCGTACTCCTTGACCACTTCGTCCGGGACGGTCTCGGCGCCTTCCAGCTCGCAGATGACCTGGCGGCCGATCAGCTCCATCTCAGAACGGGAACGGGAGAAGTTTAAATACTTGCAGCCAAACAGGATCGGCGGGCAGGCGGGCCGGATGTGTACTTCCTTCGCCCCCGATTCATAGAGGAATTCGGTCGTCTCGCGGGTCTGGGTGCCGCGGACGATCGAGTCGTCAATGAGGAGCAGGCTCTGCCCTTCGATCAGGTCATGCACCGGGATCAGCTTCATCTTGGCGATCAGGTCCCGCTTGCTCTGGTAGGTCGGCATGAAGGAGCGCGGCCAGGTGGGGGTATATTTGATGAACGGGCGGGAGAAGGGAATGCCCGATTCGTTGGCGTAGCCGATCGCGTGGGCGGTGCCGGAGTCGGGGACGCCGGCGACAATGTCCGGTTTTACCTCGTCCCGGCGGGCCAGCAGCCGGCCGCAGTTGTAGCGCATCTTTTCGACGCTGATCCCTTCGTAGGAAGAAGAAGGATATCCGTAATAGATCCAGAGGAAGGTGCAGATCTTCATCTTGTCGCCGGGCTTGACAAGCGTCTCGACATGGTTCTCGTCAAAGACGACTACTTCCCCCGGTCCCAGCTCCCGGTAATCCCGGTAGCCGAGGTTTAAATAGGCAAAGCTCTCAAAGCTGGCGCAGAAGCCTTCCTCCTTCTGTCCCAGTACGACCGGCGTGCGGCCGTATTTATCCCGGGCGGCATAGATGCCCTTCGGGGTCAGGATCAGCATACTGAGCGACCCGTCGACGATCTCCTGCGCGTACCGGATGCCGTCGATGAAGTTGTCTTTCTGGTCAATGATCGCGGCGACCAGCTCGGTGGGGTTCACTTCCCCGTTGGCCATCTCGAAAAAGTGGGTGTTGCCGGGGATCACGTCCCGCAGGATCTCGTCCATGTTGTTGATCCGGCCGACCGTCGTCACCGCGAAGGTCCCGTGGTGGGAGCGGACCAGGATCGGCTGGGCCTCAAAGTCGGAGATGCAGCCGATGCCAAGCTGGCCGTGCATCGCGGTCGACTCTTTTTCAAACTTGGTCCGGAACGGCGCGTTCTCGATGTTGTGGATCGCCTTGTCAAACCCGTTTTCCCGGCTGTAAACCGCAAGGCCCGCCCGGCGGGTGCCGAGGTGGGAATGGTAGTCCACACCGAAAAACCGGTCAAATACACAATCCTCTCTGGAAGCAGCGCCAAAAAAACCGCCCATTTGCAAACACCCCTTCATATGCCTTGGCCGCCGGGACCGGCAGCCGGTCTTGTCCGTTTCTATCTGTGATTGCTTTTTGGAAAAAAGCATTTTTATTTTACCACATGGGGCGCGATTGCGCAATAGATAATCTTTGCAGGGAGGCGGCCTCCCGCCGGGAAAAAACTGTCCAAAATAACACCATATGCGGCGTATCGGCGGGACGGACGGGGGCATACTGGAATATGGATTTTACAAAAGGAGGTCATCGTATGTCCCAGATGTTTTGTTTCCAGTGCCAGCAGACGGCCGGCGGCAGCGGCTGCGTCCAGGTGGGGGTCTGCGGCAAACAGCCGGATACCGCCGCCTTGCAGGACGGGCTGGTCTGTTCGCTCATCCGGCTGGCAACCGCCGCCGTACAGCAGGAGGCGTATTCCGATGCCATCACCGGCCTTTTGGAGGACGGGCTGTTTACGACGCTGACCAACGTAAATTTCGACAACGAGGCGATCCGGCAGTTTACTTTGCGGGTAGACGAAGCGATAGGGACGCTCGGCGCGCCGGAAGGGCCGGCGGTCAGGCTCTGGCAGGGGGAGACGGACACCGTCTCGCTGCGGTCGACCCTGCTGTTCGGCTTAAAGGGGATGGCCGCCTATGCCCACCAGGCGGCGGCGCTGGGCTTCCGGGACAAGGAAGTCGACCGGTGGCTGTATAAGGGCCTGAAGGCGGTTGGAGAGGCGCACACGGTGGAAGAATGGCTCTCCCTCATCCTGGCGTTCGGCCGGGCGAACTTAAAGTGCATGGAGCTGCTCGACCGGGCGAATACCGAGTCGTTTGGCGTGCCGCACCCGGTTAAGGTACCGGCTGATATCAAAAAAGGCCCGTTTATCGTCGTGTCGGGGCACGACCTGCGGGACCTTTACCTGCTGCTCCGGCAGACCGAAGGGAAAGGGGTAAACGTCTATACCCACGGGTAGATGCGGCCGGCCCCCGCGTCCCCGGGCCTGAAAAAGTTCCCGCACCTCGCCGGCAATTTCGGCACCGCCTGGCAGAACCAGCAAAAGGAGTTTGACCGGCTGCCCGCCCCCATCCTGATGACCACCAACTGCCTGAT
>CALXKG010000260.1 GCA_944388825.1 uncultured Clostridia bacterium
CACTGCGAAGAGGGCGCACTGAAATACGGGGAACGCAATTGCGAAAAAGGCATCCCCATCCACAGCCTGGTCGATTCGGCCTTCCGCCACTTGGCTAAATATACGGTAGGAGAGACGGACGAGCCGCATCTGCGGGCGGCGGCCTGGAATATCCTGTTTGCCCTCTATATGGAGATCCGGCATCCGGAGATGCAGGACATCCCGGCGCGGATGACGGACGGAGGCGGAAAGCCGTGAAAAGGCGGATGCGCAGGTTATCGGTACTGGTAACGCCACAGACCTTCTGGCATTTGGCGCGGATTGCCAAGATGGCGGGGTTTGGGGACAACCTCGGCCGGGTGATCGATAAACTGGTCAGGGAAAAGGCGCTCCAGATGAAGGCAATGGAAAAGCGCCCGCCGTGAGGGCAGACGCTTAAACTGTCGTTTTTAGTCGCGCCCCTTGCGGGAAGGGCGGCATATCCCTGTCATAAGTCCAGTTCCTTCCACAGCTCGGAAACGGGCCTGCTCTTCTGCCCGCTTTTCAGATACTCGTCATACTATTTCAAAAACAGAAAGGCCAAAAGGACGATCACGAGCTGAAGGCAGACCATAAAAAGCAGACCCTGCCAGAATTTCATCCTTTTCAGGCTTTCCCACAAATCCTCCAGCATATCCCGGAAAAAGTCCATCACGGCGTTTCCCTCCCGTCCGGTATTTTAACACTCTATATACAGAATAACACGGGATCCCGAACCCGTCAACCCAGTTACGAAAGAAGGGTAAACTTTATGGCGACTGACGCAAGTATCGCGGTATCGGTCAAGGACAATTTCTCGGCCGGCATCACCGGCATGAAGAAAAATCTCACCGACTTTGAAAAGGAGATCACCGCGACCACCCAGAAAATCCAGTCGTTAAACCGGCAGAAGGCAAATGTGGCGGTGGACGTGGCGAAGGCAAAGCAGGAGCTGAAAGAGGCGCGAAAGGCCATCGACGATACCGACGAGAGCGCAAAGCGGCTGGCGGAGGCGGAATACAACTACGCGAACCTCACCTCCGAACTGAAAAGTGTCACCAGCGAAGCAAATGCGGCCAGCCGGGCGCTCAACGGCCTCCGGGACCAGCAGGCGAAAGCTGAAAACCGTGCGGGCGGTTCTTCCGCCCCTTCCGGCGGTATTTCGGCCGGAACCGGCGGCGGGGGATCATCCGGCAGCGGGTCCGGCGGCATCTTACAGACCCTCGGGGCTTCCGGGGCGGCCGGTTTTGTGGGGGACGTCCTTTCGGACACCATAAACGCCTATATCGGTTCGGCTTTTGACAGCGAAACCGGCACGGTCATCAGTTCGGCCCTCTCTTCGGCGGCCACCGGCGCGGCGATCGGGACGGCGATTGCCCCCGGCGTCGGGACGGCGGTCGGTGCCGTGGGCGGGGCGCTCCTCGGGGCGGTATCCGGTGGGGCGCAGAATTTTGAAAGCCGGGACGATTATTTTAAAAGCCTCGTAAACGACCGGTACGAGCAGTATAACCAGGACATCGCGGACACCCTTTCGTCCGGGAGCGCGGTGGCTTCCAGCCGGGAGCAGTCGAGGCTCCAGTTTTCGACCCTGCTGGGTTCCGACCAGGCGGCGGCCGAATGGGTCGACTGGATGCAGCAGTACGGTGCGGTGACGCCCTTCAGCTTCGACGACCTATCCAGCATGAGCCGGGTCGGGCTCTCCTACGGCTTCGATACCGACGAATTAAAGGCGATGATGCAGGCGGTCGGCGACGCCGGTTCGGCACTCGGCATCGAAGGGGCGGATTTGCAGAACATCGCTGCCTATCTCGGGCGGATGAATTCGTCCGACAAAGTGAATCTCGAATATCTAAACCCGCTGATTGAGCGGGGCATCCCGGCGATCGACTACCTCGCGGAGGCAATGACCGATTCGGCCGACAATGTGGAAGGGAAGCAGTACACCGCCGGGGACGTCTACGACGCGATTTCCAAAGGGATCCTCGACGGCAGCGACGCCGCCCGGGCGATCATGGGGGCGATGGCGGAGGAATACGCCGGCAGCATGGCGGCGATGAGCGAGACCTACGCCGGGAAGCAGTCGACCCTCCAGGACGCCGAAGACCAGTTAAACGCCGCAATGGGCGAAGGGTATAACGCCGAGCGGGAAAAGGGGCTGGACGCCCAGATCGAATATCTGTCCGGGGAGACAGGCAAGCAGATGGAGGAGATGTATTCCCTCATCGGTCAGTATCAGGCGAGCCTCGAAAACGCGAAGGAAGAGGCGATGCGAAACGCGATGGAGACCGCGACCCAGTCGGACGAGTACCAGAAGGCTATGCAGGAAGGGAACGGCGCCGAGATGGGAAGGCTCCTCGCTGAAGCTAAGGCGAAAGCGGAGGCCGAATACACCCAGACCGAGGAATATCAGCAGTACCTTTCTTCCCAGCAGGGGATGATCGAGAGTTTGCAGGTGGAACTATCTGGTTCCTATGAGGCGCTGGGCTATTCGCTGGGGCAGGAGCTGTCCAAGGGGCTGAAAAATGCTGAAGGACTGGTAAAGGCAGCGGCGAGGGAAATTAACAATGCGGCGTTGGCCGAACTGTCCGCTTCACAGGCTGGCAGCTGGTCGGGCGGCATGACGGGTGCCGGTGCGCCGAACTACATCACCTATTCTCCCGACGTTGAGGGATCAGGGAATGCCGCGGGGCTCGCTTACGTCCCGTATGACAACTACCGCACCCGGCTGCACGAAGGGGAGCGGGTGCTGACTGCCGCTGAAAACCGGGCGTATACAGGGGGTTCCGGCGGCGTGACGGTGACCGGGAACAACTTCAACGTCCGGGAAGAGGCGGATATTGAGAAGATTGCCGCCAAGTTGGCGGATGAGATCGAGCAGAGGAGGCGGCTTGCATGGCAGTGACGGTTGAAGCGGTGGTAAACGCGGTTTCGGCGGCGCTCCATGAGGCGTTTCCCGACCGCCCGGTCTACATCAACCAGCAGGAGCAGGATTTCAAACGGCCGTCCTTTTTTGTCGACGCCGTCTACTGGACAAGGGCGCGGCAGAACATCGGGACTGACCGGACGGAACTCTATCTGACCGTTTACTGCCTCGAGAAGCTGACGGTAAACCGGAACGGCGACCTGTTTATCGCCCTCCAGACGGCGGAGAAGGTAGAGGGGCTTTTCCGGATGGGAACGCTGCTGGTAGGCGACCGGGCGCTCAAAATCAGCGCTTCCCGCGGCGGACAGGAGCGGGGCGAATGCGACGTCGATTTAACCGTCAGCTGGAACGACTGGAACGGGTACGATCCGGACGCCGGGTATCCGCTGATGGAAAAGCTGCATACGGAGGTAGCGCTGGATGAATCCAGGTGAGTTAAGAGAGCGGGCGGAGATCCTTGTCCTGAAAGAGACAGACGGGGTATACCAGTGGGAAAAAGAAAAGGCCGTCTGGTGCCGGTATAAGGAGACAGGGAAAAAGAACCTGTTTTCAAAAGTGGGGGTCGGGGCCGCCGGGGCGGAAATCCTGCTGCGGGAGATGCCGGTGGACCTCACCCGGGCGATGCGGGTGCGCGGACAGTTCCTTTTCCTTACAGATATCCAGCGGGAGGGCACAGCGCCCCGGTTTTGGAAGGTGCAGGCGGCAATGGTGACGCCGGTGACAGCGGCGGTCAGCCGGCAGAGAGCCGGGATAAGCGAAAACGGCTACCCGGAGAACCGGGTGGAGAGGGTGGCGGTATGCCCGGTCTGCCTCACCGAGAAATACCTGCGGAACAGCGACGAGAAGGCGGCGGTGGAAAGCACCGTCTGCCTTGTAGCGGTCGCGCCGAAGGCTTTAGCGTGTATTCCCGGCGACCGGATGGAAATAGACGGGGCGGTTTACCGGGTGGAAGTTTGTCACACGCTTGAGCCTTATAAGAACGAGTATGAAATTGAAAGGGTGGAAGATGATTGAGCCAGGAGATTATCATCTGCGGTTTTGATAAAATCCATCGCGGGTTCGACGCCGCACTGGAAGGGGCCGCAGCCAAACGGCGGGAAATTCACGATAAGATGTCCCGCGAGCTGAAAAGCGAGGTCGACCGGCAGATTGGGGCCCGGTTACATGACAGTCACGGCAGGGTCAGAAGCTGGCAGGGCAGGACGGTCGGTTCCGGCGGCGGCTATGCGGCCGTTCGGCCGATCCATGGGCAGAACGAAC
>CALXKG010000261.1 GCA_944388825.1 uncultured Clostridia bacterium
CGAGGACGACGTCGCTGCCCGGCATCCCCAGCCGCCCGGCGATTTCGCGGATGGTCGGCTCCCGTCCGAGGGCGGCGGTCAGCTGTTCCCGCGTCTGCATCGCCTGGTAGGCGAGGTCCTTGAGCGAACGGCTGACCCGCACCGGCGCGTAATCCCGCAAAAAGCGGCGCACCTCCCCGATGATCATCGGGACGGCGTAGGTGGAAAACCGGACCTCCTGGCTGAGGTCGAAGTGGTCGATCGCCTTGATCAGGCCGATGCACCCGACCTGGAATAAGTCGTCCATATTTTCCCGCCGGCCGGAGAACCGCTGGATGACGCTCAGCACCAGCCGCAGGTTGCCGCTGATCAGGGCCGACCGGGCTTCCTTCCGTTCCCCCGGGTCCCCGTCCCGCATCCGGGCGAGCAGGCGCATCTTTTCGCTTTCCTGCATCACCGGGAGGGACGCGGTATCCAGCCCCGCGATGCTGACTTTTCCTTTGTACATAAGGCACCTCCTAACCCCGCACACCTAGTATGTGCGGAAATAGGGGATGCCATACAGGGGAAAGCCTGCCAGCCGCCGCCCGGCCGTTGCTTCCGGGCAAAAAAAAGACCGGCTTTCCGCCAGTCTTTGAAAATAACCGGTACCGCCGCCAGGACGGCTTACCGTACAATATAGGAGGAGATCCCGCGCTCTTCCAGCGCCGGGACCAGCTCCGCCGACCCGATGACCGGCATCAGCGTCGAAACGTCCGCCGTCACCCGGTCGAGGACCGAAAGGTCGTCCCCGATGACCGGCGCGCTGGGGGTGATGGAGAAGGCGTTGGGCGTCACGGTGTACACCTGGCTGTTTACCCCTTCGGTGTAGCACCCGCCCTGGTAGGCGGGGACGACCCGCAGCCCCGGGGCCGCGTCCTGCATCGCCTGCAAGACCGCCTCCAGCTGGTCCGCCTTGGAGACGCCGCCCGTCTCGCCCAGCCCCATCTTCTGCTGGAGGGTGGAGTCGGGGTACTGGTTGCCGTAGACGACCAGGTCGACAAACCCCGCCGCGTCCAGCTCGGCCGCGATGGCCGTCAGGTAATTCACCGTCGCCTGCCGGTAGGGGTTCAGCCAGGGCTGCCCGCCGTTTACCGGCTTGGCGTCCAGCCAGGTGGTCACTCCGTCGTCGGTCCAGAGGTAGGAGGTCTCATACCGGGCGTGGGCGGCGGTGTGGTCCTGGAGCGAATAGATGGACGCCGCCGGCTTCAGCCCGTAGCTTTCGATCAGCGGGACCAGCGTCCCCAGGTCCATCCGGCTGCCGGAAACCGCCCCGCAGGTATAGGCGAGGCTGACCCCGGTGTCGTAGTAGAGGATGCCGTTTTCGTCCTTGACCGGCAGGACGACCGCGTTGTACAGCCCGGTGTCCACCCCGTCCAGAAATTCCCGTGCCGCGCTGACCGACAGCGCCGTCTCCAGCGGCATCGTCACCGCTTTCAGCTCCCCGTCGTCGGCGGGGGCGGGGACGTCCGGCAGGGGGGTGTAGGAGGCGGACGGTTCTCCGTAAAGTGTAAAGAGGTCTTCCTTTACAGGGGTGTAGGTTTCCGCCGGTACGCCGTACTGGCTGTAAAGGGAATCCGCTTCACTGCTTTCGCCGTCCGGAAGGGCGGAGCTTTCCGGCTCCGCGCCGCTGTCCGGCGGGCCTGTTTCCCCGTCCAGCAGCGGGAGCGTCTCGCTCACGCCGGGAACGTCTCCGGGGTCCCCGGCGGTCAGCTCGCTCACCGTCTTCGCGCCGATATAGCCGACAAAGACGAGCGCCGCCAGCAGCAGCGCGAACAGCGCGCCGCCCACCAGCCGTTTCTGTTTCTTCCGCCGGATCTGGTAGCCGGAGGCGTAATGCCTGATCTTACGCCCCATCGTCTTCCCCCTTCAGGCAGGCGATCGCCCGCCCGGGGTCTTCCGCCCCGAAGACGGCGCTGCCGGCGACCAGCACATCCGCGCCGGCTTCCCGGCAGAGCTTTGCCGTCTCCCGGTTGACCCCGCCGTCGACGCTGATGTGTATGCCGGGCGCCGCCGCCCGGATGGCCCGGATCTTTGCAAGGCTCTCCGGCATGAACTTCTGCCCGCCGAACCCCGGCTCGACGCTCATCACCAGCGCCAGCTCGATTTGGTCCAGATAGGGCAGCAGCGCCTCAACCGGCGTCCCGGGCCGGATCGAGATCCCGGCCCGCATCCCCTGGGCGTGGATCAACGCGATCGTTTCCTCCGGGTCGCTCCCGCTTTCCAGATGGAAGGTGAGCAGGTCGGCCCCCGCCTTTGCGAAATCCGCCGCATACCGCGCGGGGTCGGTGATCATCAGGTGGACGTCGAAGGTAAGCCCGCTGACCTTCCGCAGCGACTGGATCACCGGCAGGCCGAAGGAGATGTTGGGGACGAACACCCCGTCCATCACGTCCAGGTGGAGCCACGCGGCCCCGCCTTTTTCTATTTTTGCAAGCTCCCGGTCCAGCCGGGCGAAATCGGCGGCCAGCAGGGAAGGGGATATGATCGTCATATGGGTTCATCCTTTCCGGGAAATGTGTCAGAAACCGATAGATTTTCCTTTATTTTACCGCATAGATAAGGAAAGGTCAACCCTTTTTGCCGGTTCGGGGGCAAACTGGCCCCTTTTTCCAGCACGGCCGGAATATTTACATTCTTCCTCTTTACAAGGGGCGGAAATTCATGTAAAATAAGGGTTAACGAAAGTGCAAAACGAGAGGGGAATCTGGTATGGACATCAAATACCACCGCATACTGCTCAAGCTGTCCGGCGAGGCGCTTGCCGGGGAAAAGAAATTCGGGCTGGATTACGCCGTGATCGGCCCCATCTGCGAGGCGGTCCGGGACACCGCGGCCCTGGGCGCGCAGGTGGCGGTCGTCGTCGGGGGCGGCAACTTCTGGCGGGGGCGCTCCAGCGGCTCGATGGACCGGACCCGCGCCGACCACATCGGGATGCTGGCCACCGCGATGAACGCGCTGGCGGTCGCCGACGTGCTGGAGCATCTGGGCGTCGACGTCCGGGTGCAGACGGCGATCTCGATGCAGCAGGTGGCGGAGCCCTATATCCGCAACCGGGCGGTGCGGCACCTGGAAAAGGGCCGGGTGGTCGTCTTCGGCGGCGGCACCGGCAACCCCTTCTTCTCGACCGATACGGCGGCCAGCCTGCGGGCGGCGGAGATCGGCGCGGACATCGTCTTCAAGGCGACGATGGTCGACGGCGTCTACGATAAGGACCCGCACAAGTACCCCGACGCGGTCAAATATCCGTCGCTCACCGTCTCGGAGGTGCTGGCCAAGGACCTCAAGGTGATGGACGCGACCGCCGCCTCGATGTGCAAGGACAACCACCTCCCGATGCTGGTCTTCGACCTGTCCGACCCGCAGAACATCGTCCGCGCGGCGAAAGGGGAAGAGATCGGCACGTTGGTATTGCCCGAATAACCCCCAAAGACTTTCCCGAAACCCGAAAAATAAAGCCCTCCCGCCCCGGGAAGGCCTGAAAGAGAGGTAAAATCCATGAAACCCGAAACCAAGAAAGCCGAAGAAAAGATGCAGAAGGCCCTTTCGGCCCTCACCTCCAACTTCAACACCATCCGCGCCGGCCGCGCCAACCCCGCCGTTTTAGACCGGATCGCGGTCGAATACTACGGCACCCCGACCCCCATCAACCAGA
>CALXKG010000262.1 GCA_944388825.1 uncultured Clostridia bacterium
CCGGGCGGTGTAAAACGACCGGGCGGTCGCGTAGGAGAAGAGCAGCCCCTCTTCCACCAGGCGGTTGAGCGTCTCCACCGCATAGCGGGAGAGCCGCTGGTCAGGCCCTAAGAGCGTCCCGTCCAGATCGGACAGGTATAGTACCCGGCTCATAGTTCGTACCGCACCGGCGTGCAGTTGGCCGGGGAGAAGCGGTAGAATTCCGAGAGGGGCATATTCCGGAAATAGGTCTCAATGATCCGCATGACCGCCCCGTGGCAGACCAGCAGCACCGTCTCCCCGCTATTCTCGGCCTTCAGCTCATCCAGCAGCCCATAGACCCGGGCGGCAGTCTGGAAGGAGGATTCCCCGCCGGGGAACCGGCAGGCGGGCTCCTGCTTCGCCGCGAGGAAAGCCGGCGTCCCCCGGTCCATCCCCTCGAAGGAACCGAAGTCCTGTTCGATCAGCCGGGGCTCGGTTTGGATGGTCAGCCCTGTCCCCCGGGTCAGGATTTCCGCCGTCTCCCGGGCGCGGGAGAGGGGGGAGCAGAGCACCCGGTCGATTTTGGGCATTTTGGGGGCGAGGGCGGCCGCCTGGGCGCGGCCTTTTTCGGTCAGGGGGGAATCGGTGCGGCCGCAGATCCTGTTCTGGGTGTTCCAGACGGCCTCGCCGTGGCGGACGACGTATAAAATCATGGAAAGCCTCCTTCTGGTGGGACAATGGGAAAGACAGTATCTATCTATTGGGGGATGTTGATGTTTGACCGTAACTTTTCAGAAAGCACGAACCCCAGCCTCCCGCTCCGCAGGAGGTGGCGCGGATGCGCCGGAAGGAGCCGGAAAAACAGGCGAAAGCAGTTTTTGTCTTTAAAAGGTTACATATAGGGATAGGCGGCAAAGCCGTCTATCCCCACTCCTTCAGCCGGCATTCGCCGATGAGCGAAGCGGAGAGCCTTTGGGGCGTGTGCGTATCCGCTAAGTTGTTGAAAAAGAAAACCAGGCCTCCTTTTTCGTTTTCCTCCGCCGCCTTCATTGCCGCTCAAACCCCAGGTACCGCGTCCCCTGGAAGGTAAGGCGGCCCCTGTCCCCCTCGGCCAGCATCCCGTATTCCGGGCCGGAAACCGCCAGTTCCATCCGGTCGCCGCTCTCCACCTCAAAGGTGGCGAAATAGCGGGTGGCGGTGTGGGAGAGGCCGTTTGCGTCATGGCGGTGGGAAACCTGCGTCCGTCTGGAGACGACCACAGCCGCGACTGTCAGCCGGGGGGAACGGTTGTTGCGGCCCCACTGCCGCAGCCCCCGCACCAGCGTCAGCACAAAGACGATCAGGACAAACAGGAAGACCAGGGTGAACAGAACCTCAAACAGGTCGATGCCGATGATACCCATAGGGGGACCTCCCTTCAAATTCAGAACATTTGATCGAATATAAAATATCCAATCTTTTCCCGTCATTATTGTATCAGAAGTACGCGGGAATGTCCAGAGCCCCTCACATTCCGCCAAAATGTACAAATGAGATGGATTTTTTCACGCAACCTTCCCGCCGCCTTCACTAAAACGCCATCTTCCCTTCAAGCCGCAGTCAGCCGGGACGCCTATACTTTACCCAGACTTTACAAAAGCCGCCGGCTTACCGGGCGGCGGCGTAAAGGCCGCGGGAGCCCTGCGGTTTATCTTTTTACCAGGAGGTGGCGCCATGGACGGAAAATTCCGTCATGAGCTGAAGTACACGATCGGGTACGCCGATTACCTGCCGCTGCGCAGGCGGCTGCAAACGGTGATGGCGCCGGACGCCCATACCGGCGCGGACGGGCTGTATACCATCCAGAGCATCTATTTCGACAACTACCGGGACAAGGCGCTCCGGGAAAAGCTGGACGGGGTGCAGAAGCGGGAAAAATTCCGCATCCGCTGGTACAACGGCGACCTGTCGTTTATCACGCTGGAAAAAAAGCAGAAGGTAAACGGGCTTTGCCTGAAACTGGACGCGCCGGTTACAGAGGCGGACTGCCGCGCGCTCCTGTCCGGAGACACCGGCTGGATGCGGGAGAGCGGGGAACCGCTGGTGCGGGAGTTTTACTGCAAGCTGAAAACCCAGCAGCTGAAGCCCCGGGTGCTGGTATCCTACCGGCGGGAGCCGTATATCTACGCCGCCGGGAACGTCCGGGTCACTTTCGACATGGACATCCGCACCAGCTTATTCCGCCGCGACCTGCTGGACGCCCGACCGGAAGATATCCCCGCCGGGGACAGCCCGGGGGAGATGGTCCTGGAGGTGAAATACGACGAATACCTGCCGGGCGTGATCGCCGCCCTCTTGCAGGGGGTCGCGTCCCGGCAGGCCGCTTTTTCCAAATACGGCGCCTGCCGCCGGTTTGGCTGACCCTTACCCTTTTCCCATATAATTCCTTTAGGAGGTTCTACCCATGACTTTCAACGATATTTTCAAATCCAGCTTTTTAGACAGCGTCACGGAGTTTTCGGTGATCGACACCTGCCTCGGCCTGGTGTTCGCGCTGGTCATCGGGCTGTTCATCTTCCTCATCTACAAAAAGACCTTCACCGGCGTCATGTATTCGTCCAGCTTCGCGCTGGCGCTGCCGGGGCTTTCGATGGTGACGACGCTGGTCATTATGGCGGTCACCTCCAACGTCGTCCTCTCGCTCGGCATGGTCGGCGCCCTCTCGATCGTCCGGTTCCGGGCGGCGATCAAGGAACCGATGGAGATCGTCTACCTTTTCTGGGCGCTGGCCTGCGGCATCGTCATCGGCGCGGGGATGATCCCGCTGGCGGTCATCGGCTCGGTCGTCATCGGGGCGGTGCTGCTTCTCTTCGCCAACCGCAAAAACCGGGAGAACCCCTATATCCTCGTCCTCCGCTGCCGGGACGAAGCGGCGGAAGAAGGGGCGCTCGCCCAGCTGCGGGGGTATATCGGCGACTTCTCGGTCAAGTCCAAGACGGCCGACCGGGATGGGATCGAGCTGACGGCGGAACTGCGGCTGCGGGAGGACTCGACCGCCTTTGTCAACAGGCTGTATGAATCCGACGGGGTCGAAAGCGCGGTACTGGTCAGCTACAACGGCGAGTACCTGTCCTGATAGGAGGGGGAAACGATGCTGCGGACAAAAGCGGCCGAACGGCTGGCGGCCGCCCTGATGGCGGTTGCCGCCGCCCTCTGCCTGCTGGCGGTGCTGTTCGCCGGGCAGCTGGAGGAGGCGTTTGGCGCGGATGGGCTTTCGATGGCCTATGAAACGGCCCTTTTTGACACCGATACGGTCATGACCGTCGATATCTCGATGGACGCGGACGACTGGCAGGAGATGCTGGACACCGCCACCGAGGAGGAATACTATGAATGCGACGTGACGATCAACGGCGAAACCTGCTACCGGGTGGGCATCCGCCCAAAGGGGAACACCAGCCTCACGTCGATCGCCAGCTCCGATTCCGACCGGTTCAGCTTTAAGCTGGAATTTGACCAGTATGTCGACGGCCAGACCTTCCAGGGCCTGGATAAGATGGTCTTAAACAACAACTACGCCGACGCGACCAACATGAAGGAAGCTCTGGTTTACGATATGTTCCAGTTCCTGGGGGCGGACGCCTCCCTATACAATTACGCCGAAGTCTCGGTCAACGGGGAATACTGGGGCGTCTACCTCGCGATCGAGGCGGTGGAGGACAGCTTCCTGCTGCGCAACTACGGGACCGAAAACGGCGCGCTCTACAAGCCGGACAGCATGAACTTCGGGGACGGCGGCGGCTTCTCAATGGGCGGGGGCGGCGCCGACTTAAACTATATAGACGATGACCTGGACAGCTACTCGACCATCTGGGACGGCTCGGTCACCGACACCGCCGACGGCGACCACCGCCGGGTGGTGGAGGCGCTCCGGAAGGTGCACGCCGGGGAGGATATCGAAGCGGTGATGGACGTCGACAACCTGCTGCGGTATATGGCCGTCCAGTCCTTCGTCGTCAACGAGGACAGCTTCACCGGCAATATGACCCACAACTATTACCTTTACGAGTCGGGCGGGCAGCTGAACGTCATCCCCTGGGACTATAACCTCTCCTTCGGCGGGATGGGGATGGGGGACGCCGAAAGCCTGGTCAACGACCCGATCGACTCCCCCTTCTCCGGCACCGACTTCTTCGACGTCCTGCTGGAAGATGAGGAATACCGGGCGCAGTACCACGCCTACTACCGCCAGCTGGTGGAGGAATACCTGCTGGGCGGTGTATTTGATGAAACGTATACCCGTATCCGCAGCCAGATCGACCAGCTGGTGGAGACTGACCCCAACGCCCTTTTCACCTACGACGAATACCTGGAGGCGGCCGATATGCTCTACCAGACCATCACCCTCCGGACGGAGAGCGTACTGGGGCAGCTGGACGGGACGATCCCCTCGACCGACGAGGGGCAGCGGGAAGATGATTCCGCCCTTGTCGACGCCAGCTCGATCGACCTTTCGGTCATGGGCACGATGATGGGCGGCGGCGGTTTCGGCGGCTTTGGCGGCAGGGATATGGAGCCGCCGGAGGACGCGGCGCCCGCCTCCTTTACCGGCGGTGCGCAGGCCTCTGCGGAAAGCGGCGCGGCCTCGGACACGGACGGCGCATCGGAAACCCCGCCCTCCATGCCGGAAGAGACCTCCGGCGGAGAGCCTGCGGAAACCTCCGGCGAAACGGCGGAACCGGCGGACGGCCAGCAAGCGCCGGAAATGCCGGAAGACTTTGACTTTTCCGATTTTGATTTCTCCGATTTCGCGGGCGGCGGATTCTCCCCGTCGGAGGGCGGCGGCGGCCCCGGCGGATTCGGCGGGCCGGGCGGGAGCGGCGGCAGCGGCTCCTCCACGCTGGCGGGAGCCGTCTGGTGCGGCGGGTGCCTGGTGCTGATGGCGGCGGCGCTCATAGCCGTCTGGCGCTTCCGGCGGCGACCGGGCAAAAAACGGCGGAAGGCACGTCAACACCGCGCATAAATGCGAAACCCCCTGCGGGAGACGATCCCGCAGGGGGTTTCCGGTTATACCGCCGTTTTTTTCCGGTAGAGGAGGTACGAGACGGCGGCGGCAACCGCCTCTGTCGCCCAGAAGGCGTGCCAGACCCCGGCCGCCTGTAAAAACCGGCTGAGGATAAAGGCGAGCGGGATGATGAGCAGCAGGCAGCGCAAAAGCGAAATGACCAGCGACGGGCCGCCCATCCCCAGCCCTTCCAGCGCGCCGGAGGCGATGACCGATACCGAGGAGACGATAAACCCGAGGCTGATGATCCGCAGCGCCTCCGCCCCGGCGGCGACCGTCTCGGGGTTTTCGGAGAAAAGGCCGATGAGGCTTTCCGGCGCCGCCCAGCAGAGGACCGTCCCCACCGCCATGATGCCGGCCGACAGCAGAAGGGCGGTGCGGAAGATCTTCTGCACCCGGGCGTGCTCGCCCGCGCCGTAGTTGTAGCCGATGACCGGCCGCATCCCCTGCACGATCCCGTTGGCGGGGAGGTAAAGGAAGGTCTGGAGCTTGTAATAAACCCCCAGCACCAGCACATATACCTGCGAGAACCCGGCGAGGATGATATTGAGGGCCGAGATCAGAAGCGACGGCAGCGCGAGGTTTAAAGCCGCCGGCACCCCGACCGCGTACATCCGCCCGGCCAGCGCCATCTCTTCCCGCAGCCCCTTAAACCGGATGCGGAGCGGGAAATTCCCCCAAAAATAGAAAACCAGGTAAAGCGCCAGGCTCAGCACCTGCCCGACGCCGGTCGCGAGGGCCGCCCCTTCGATCCCCATCTCCGGGAAGGGCCCCCAGCCGAAGATCATCATCGGGTCCAGGATGATGTTCGCGACACACCCCGCCATCATACAGACCATCGTCATCATCATCTTCCCCACCGCCTGGAAGATCTTTTCCATCGCCATCGAAACGGCGATCACGACCGAGAAGGAGAAGGCGATCCGGGCGTACCGCACCCCCATATCGACAACGGCGGCATCCTGGGTAAACAGCCGCAGGAAAGCGGGGGCCGCCGCGATGCAGACAGCGGTGAGCAGCAGGCCGTGGAGGACGCTGAGCAGGATGCTCTGGGCGGCGGCCGCGGCGGCTTTCCCCTCCTGCTGCGCGCCCAGGTGGTAGGAGATAACGGCGTTTGCGCCGATCGCGAAACCGATCGTCACGGCGTTGATCAGGTTCTGCACCGGGAAGACCAGCGACAGGGCGGTCATCGCGTCCTCGCTGATTTTGGCGACAAAGTAGCTGTCGACGATGTTGTAGAGGGAGGAGACCATCATCGAAAGCATCATCGGGAGCGACATCGACAGCACCAGCGGCAGGACCGGCCTTGTCTTCATATAGGATTGCTGCATGGGTTGATTTTCCTTTCCGGGGTAAGTTTCGCAAGAAAAAAGCCATACATTTTCCCGTTTATCTCAGAAACGGGAAAATGTATAGCTTGCGCGTGTCCTATAATAGCATATCCGGGGGCGGCTGTCAATACGGGGACCCAATTTCACAGTTTCCGCCTATACAGCACGGTCCCTTCCTCCAGCTCGCCCCAGCAGTTGACCGGCGGTTCCCCGCTCGCCGCAAACCCGCAGCCGGTGTGCAGCGCGATCGAGGGGTCGTTGTGCCGGCCGATGGTGCAGGAGACTTCCGTCCCGCCCCGCCGATCCAGCTCGGCCAGCGTATCCAGCAGGAGCGCTTTTCCATACCCCTTCCTCCGCTCTTCCGGCATGGTCTCGACCGCCTCCAGGAACCAGACGCCCTTCGGCTGCTCGACCGCCCGCAGGCCGCTCACCCATTTCCCGGCTTCCTCTTCTACTAAAACCAGCCGGCCGGGCGCCTGGATAAACCCGGCGAGGAACCCGGCGTAAGCCGCCCGCATCTCCTCCGGCGCGGCAAACTGCCCCGCCATCCCGTCCATCGACTCCCGGTAAAGGGCAAAGAGCTTTTCGACCGCCTCCGGCGTAACTTCCATGATCTGTTTCAGCATCAGATTTTCCCATCCTCCACAACAGGCCGCAAAACGCCCCGTCCCGGTGAAGGAGGGGCGTTTTCAGGAAATTTTACTGCGCGGTATAGACCCCGTCGGCGTCGACATAGTACCCGTTGACCGTCGTATTCCGCGCCATCGCGCAGGAAGCGGGGTCAAAATAGTAGGTCAGGTCGTCGATCTTGTTCCAGCCGGTCGCGCAGGCGCCGGTCTTGGTGGACATATAGTAGGTCTCGCCGCCGATCTCCTGCCAGCCGGTCACCATCGCGCCGCTGGCGTCCAGGTAGTACCATTTGCCGGAGAGCTGCAGCCAGCCGGTCACCATCGAACCGTACTGGTTGAGGTAATACCATTCACCGTCCAAATCCAGCCACTGGCTGGAGAGCATTTTGCCGTCGGAGCCGGAGTAGTACCAGGTGTTCCCGACCTTATACCAGCCGGTCGCCATCCCGCCCCAGTCGTAAAGGTAGTAGTAATCGCCGTTTAAGTAGAGCCAGCCGGTCTGCATGACCCCCGACTCGTCCATATAATACCAGGCGGTGTCGTACTTCTGCCAGCCGGTCAGCATCCGCCCCGTATCGTCGACCAGGTAGTATTCGCCGCCGGACAGCTGCCAGCTGCCGGGGATCGGGTTTTCATCGTCCCCGGTGGGCAGGGTGGGCGTGGTCTCTTCCTCTTCTTCATCCTGGCTGACCGGTTCCAGTTCCTCGGTGCCGTCCAGGACGCCCAGGCTGCTGAAGGTATAGGTCTCGCCGTCGATGGTGGTGGTGCCGGTCACATAGTGCCCTTCGTCGTCCGTAAAGTAGTAGACCGCGCCGTTTTGATACTGCCAGCCGGAACGGGACTGGGGGACCGCGGTGACGGCGTTGCCGGAAAGCCGCAGCGCCTCGCTGTACTGCTGTTCCGCGCTCTTATAGGTGTCGATGTCGTTGCGGGAGACGTCCACCCGGGCGTTTGTCAGCCCCACCAGGTCGCCCAGCGTCGTCAGCCGGTTGTTATTGAGGTAGAGGTCTTTCAGGCTGCTGGAAAGCGGGAGCGACGAAACCGACGTGATCGCGTTGCCGGAAAGGTCGAGATAGGTAAGGCTGGTCAGCCCGGACAGAAACGAGAGGTCGCCGCTCAACTGGTTGCCCGAGATGGACAGGGAGGTGAGCGACCCAGGGAGGCTCACATCCACCGTCTTCAGCTGGTTGTCCGACAGATCGAGGGAGGTGAGGTCGCCCAGCAGGTTCAGCCCCGCGCCGACTTCCGTCAGCCGGTTGCCGGAGACATCCAGCGTGACAAGGTTGGTGCAGACGATCGCGCCGGTCATATCGGTCAGCCGGTTGTCCGATACGTCCAGCTCCTCCAGGTCGGGGAAAAGCCCGTTGCTGTCCGACAGGCTGTAAAGGTCGGTCAGCCGGTTGCCGGAGACGTTCAGATAGCGCAGCGCCGTGTTGTCTTCCAGCTGTTTCAGCGAGGTCAGGTTGTTGTCCGACAGGTCCAGGTAGGTCAGCCCGGTCAGGTACTCGATGCCCTCCAGGCTGGACAGCCCGGAATCGCTGAGGTCAAGGGAGGTGATCGCCCGCAGTTCCCCGACGGTCAACTGCCCGTCGCCGTCCAGGTCATAGCCGTTTTTCAGCGCCCGGTAAAGGGGGGCGGCAAACTCATCCATGCCGATCTCCCGGTCGTCCGACAAGGCGGAGACCGGCAGGCTCCCGAAAGCGGATAACCCCAGCAGCAGCGCGGCGCCGGCCGCCGCCGGCCGGAGGAAATTCCTCAAAGAGAATGATTTTGCTGACAGCATAACTTGTCCTTCCTTTCGATAAATTGGGGCCGTACCCCTATAGTATGCGCCGGGCGCCCGGAAAAGACCGCCCGGCGGGATTTTTCTTTATCATCAGTATAGCACAAAACGGGGGAGGGGTAAAGGTTCACCGCCATTTTCACTATAATAATAGTACAAAAATAAGCGGGGAAATGTTGCATCCCCATCGAAATTTTACAAATTATACTTTTTTCGTCCGAAACTTTCCCGCAAAGGCCCGGGCGCCCCGCCTTTTCTGTCTGCCGAAACCTGCGCCGAAAGCCGAAAAGCCCTTGACCGGCGGGCTTTTTCTGACTATAATAGGGAAGTAAACTCACTTTGAAAGGTATGGTTTCCGCATGAAAAACAGCGAAAAAACCCTGGATATGATCGTCAACCTCTGCAAGGCCCGCGGCTTTGTCTACCCCGGCAGCGAGATCTACGGCGGCCTGGCCAACAGCTGGGATTACGGCCCGCTGGGCGTAGAGCTGAAAAACAACGTCAAAAAGGCCTGGATGAAGAAATTTGTCCAGGAGAGCGGCTTAAACGTCGGGCTGGACGCCGCGATCATCATGAACCCCCAGACCTGGGTCACGACCGGCCACGTCGGCAACTTCTCCGACCCGCTGATCGACTGCAAGGACTGCCACGCCCGCCAGCGGGCGGACAAGCTGATTTCCGACGCGCATCCGGAAGTCAACGCCGACGCGATGAGCTTTGAAGAGATGGACGCCTTTATCAAAGAGCATGAGGATGTCGTCTGCCCCGTCTGCGGCAAGCACAACTTCACCCCCATCCGCAAGTTCAACCTGATGTTCAAGACCTTCATCGGCGTCACCGAGGACTCTTCCTCCACCTGCTATCTCCGCCCCGAGACCGCCCAGGGGATCTTCCTCAACTTCCCGAACGTCCAGCGCACCACCCGGCGCAAGCTCCCCTTCGGCATCTGCCAGGTGGGCAAGGCCTTCCGCAACGAGATCACCCCCGGCAACTTCACCTTCCGCACGAGGGAATTTGAACAGATGGAGTGCGAGTTCTTCTGCAAGCCGGGCACCGACTTGGAATGGTTCCAGTACTGGAAGGACTTCTGCAAGAACTGGCTTCTGTCCCTCGGCATCAAGGAGGAAAACCTGCGGCTGCGCGACCACGAGCCGGCCGAGCTGGCCTTCTATTCCCGCGCGACCACCGATATCGAATACGCCTTCCCCTTCACCGACTGGGGCGAGCTGTGGGGCATCGCCGACCGCACCGACTACGACCTGAAACGCCATATGGAGGCCAGCAAGAAGGACCTGACCTACTTTGACCAGGAAGCGAACGAGCGGTACATCCCCTACGTCATCGAGCCTTCCCTCGGCTGCGACCGTGTGGCGCTGGCTTTCCTCTGCGAAGCGTATGACGAGGAGCACCTGGTCGACGCCAAGGGCAAGGAAGACGTCCGCACCGTCCTGCACCTCCACCCGGCGCTGGCGCCCTTCAAGTGCGCGGTGCTGCCCCTCTCCAAAAAGCTGGGGGACAAGGCGCAGGAGATCCAGCGGGAACTGTCCAAGCACTTCATGGTCGACTACGACGACGCCGGGTCGATCGGCAAGCGCTACCGCCGCGAGGACGAGATCGGCACCCCCTACTGCATCACCGTCGACTTCCAGACGGTCGGGGACGAGAACACCCCGGCCGACAACTGCGTCACCGTCCGCGACCGCGACACGATGGAACAGGTGCGGCTGCCGATCGCCGATCTGGTTTCCTATATCGAAGAAAAAATCGCGTTTTAACTGACCGTTATCAGCCGGAGAGAAGCCCTTTCCGGCTGTTTTTACTATTCCAACCGCTATGCGGTTAAAACACAATGGAGGGATTGGAGAATGGAAAACCTCGTCCTGATCCGCCCATCGGACGAATACGCCGGGGAAGTAATGGACTTCCGGGCGGAAATGCTGCAAAACGGCGACTCGTTTGACGGCTGCGCCGGGCTGGAAAAGGTAAAAAGCTACGCCGAATGGGCGGACTTTGCGTCCCGGCTAAAGGCAGAATACGGGGACGGCTACGTCCCGTCGATGGTCCATCTCGCGGTCCGGCCTTCCGACCGCCGCCTCGTCGGCATCCTCGACTACCGCCTCCGGCTCTCCCCCTTCCTGCTGCAGTACGGCGGCCACATCGGCTACAGCGTCCGCCCCTCCGAGCGGCGGAAGGGATACGGGGCCCGGATGCTGCGGCTGCTGCTCCCCATCTGCCGGGCGCAGGGGGGAAAGAAGGTCCTCATCGTCTGCGACCGGGAAAACGAGGCTTCCCGGCGGGTCATCCGGAAAAACGGCGGCGTCCTTGAAAACACCGTCGCCGGCCCGGACGGCGTCCTGATGGAGCGGTACTGGATTACCCTGTAACCCCTTCAACCTTCTGCATGACCCCGTTTTTCATCACATATTTCCGCTTCCGGTTGATCTCCATCTTCCGCTGGATCTCCGCCTGCAGATCCAGCCCCAGCATTTCGGAAAGGCCCATCAGGTAGATCGCCACATCCGCCAGTTCTTCCCCGACCGTCCCGGTCTTTTTGATCCAGGCCTCAAACGCCTCCCCCACCTCGCCGTAAAGCAGGCAGAACTCGAGGTTGACATTGGTCACATTAAACCCCTTGTCCAGCTTGTTCTGATAGACCGCCTTCTGCATTTCGCGCATATCCATTTCCATCCATCCTTTCCAGAAGATATATCCAGTATACCATTTTCTCCCGCCCTGTCAACCGGCCCAGGGCGGGGGATTTTTGCTTTTTCCGGGCGAAAGGGGGCAGCAGCGGAACCTTTTCCCCTCCGCCCGCATACGCTGGGTTGTGGCAGAGCCACACCGACCATAGAATAAGGAGCGTATGCCTATGAAACACGATTTTTCCGCCGGGCGCAGGCGGTGGAAGCAGCCGGGGCTTGAGGCACGGCCGGAGAGCTGCCGCTGCTGCCCGCCGGTACAGCCGCCCTGCCCGGAAGCCCCCGCCCTGCCGGGCGGAAACCCGGTGGCATATCCGGAGCCCTGCTGTCCCTGCCCGCCGCCCTGCCCCTGCCTGGTGACGGGGCCGACCGGCCCCACTGGCCCGACGGGGCCTTCGGGGTCTTCTGACGGCGTAACCGGGCCGACCGGGGCGACTGGCCCTACCGGCCCGACGGGTCCGCAGGGTGCGCCCGGCCCGGACGGCGCGACCGGCCCCACCGGCCCGCAGGGGATTCCCGGCCCGGATGGTACAACGGGCG
>CALXKG010000263.1 GCA_944388825.1 uncultured Clostridia bacterium
AGGCCGGGACCGCCGACGGCATCTACGGCAGCGCCACCGCCCGCGCGGTCACCGCTTTCCAGAAGGACGCATCCCTTTCCGCCGACGGCATCGCCGGCAGCCGCACCCGGGCGGCGCTGGAAAACGCGCTCCGGGAACGGGAGGACGCGGATATCCCCGGCAGCCTCTACACCTTCCAGCAGTTTGCCCTTAAAAACTGGACCCCGCCCATCAAAGCCGCCTGCCTGCCGGTAACCGGCGGCCGCACCTTCGGCTACCGGCGTTCGGACGGGCGGCAGCACGCGGCGATCGACTACTACGTCCAGGGCGGGGCCGGTACCCCAGTTTACGCGATGAGCGCCGGGCCGGTCACCGGCGTCAGCACCACCTTCTACGCCGGCACCGGCGCGGTCACCGTCCAGAACAACGACGGCAGCGTCCTCCGCTACGGCGAGATCCGGCCCGCCGTCCAGGACGGCGCGAAGGTGCGCCGCGGGCAGGTGATCGGGTACCTGATGGCCAATACCATAAACGGCGGGACGATGCTCCACCTGGAGCTGTACCGGGGCGACGCCTCCGGCCCCCTCACCCAGTCGGGCAATACATCCTACCGCTATGTCTCCGGGCGGTTCAGCCGCCGGGCCGACCTGATGGACCCCACCTTCCTGCTGAAGCTCCAATAAACCTGCCGTCCGGCCTCCCCCGGCGGGCATTGGTGCCCGCCGGGGGCTTGCCATATCCGCGGCAGTCCGTTTCCCCATCCATGAAAAATCCCCCGGCCGGGTTTCCCCAGCCGGGAGCCATCCGCGCGTCCGTTACCGGATGCCGTATTTTTCAATGACAAAGTCCATATCCTTATCGCCGCGGCCGGAAAGGTTGATGAGGATCGAGCCGTGCTTCATCTCCCTGGCCATCTTCATCGCGTAGGCGACGGCATGGGAGCTTTCGATCGCCGGGATGATCCCCTCCAGGCGGGAGAGCTTGTAGAAGGCGTCGATCGTCTCCTCGTCGTCGACCACGTCGTACTCGACCCGGCCGATATCCCGCAGGAAGGCGTGCTCCGGGCCGGAAGAGGGGTAGTCCAGCCCGCTCGCGACCGAGTAGACCGGGGCGGGTTCGCCGTTTTCATCCTTGAGCATGATGCTGTTGAAGCCGTGCATGATCCCTTCGGTGCCGTACTTGAGGCTGGCCGCGTGGTCGCCCAGCTTCGGGCCCCGCCCCAGCGGCTCGACGCCGATGATCCGCACCGGGTCGTTGAGGAACCCGGCAAACAGCCCCGCCGCGTTGGAACCGCCGCCGACGCAGGCGACGATCGCGTCCGGCAGGTGGCCGGTCATCCCCACAAACTGTTCCCGCGCCTCCTGGCCGACGACGCTCTGGAAATCGCGGACCATCATCGGGAAGGGATGGGGCCCCAGCACCGAACCGATGCAGTAGATCGCGTCCTCGTACTCCCGGGAATAGGCGTCAAACGCGGCGTCGACCGCCTCTTTGAGGGTCTGAAGGCCATGGGTGACTTCAATGACGTTCGCGCCCAGGATCTTCATCCGGGCGACGTTCGGGGCCTGCTTTTTGATGTCGACCGCGCCCATGTAGATGTCGCACTGAAGGCCGAAATAGGCGGCGGCGGTCGCAAGGGCCACCCCGTGCTGCCCGGCGCCGGTCTCGGCGATGACCTTTTTCTTGCCCATATATTTGGCGAGCAGCGCCTCGCCCATGCAGTGGTTCAGCTTATGGGCGCCGGTGTGGTTCAAGTCCTCCCGCTTGGCGTAGAGCTGCACCCGGCCGCCCAGCGCGCCCGAAAGCCGTTCCAGATGGGTGACCGGGGTCGGGCGGCCCTGGAACTCTTCCCGGATGCGGCGGAGCTCGGCGATAAACCGGCGGGACTGGGCGATCGAGAAATAGGCCTCGGTGATCTCGGCCATCGCGGCCTTCAGCTTGTCGTCGACGTAAACGCCGCCGTACCGGCCGAAGTAGCCGTTCTCGTCGGGGTAGTGGTTGAAATAGGTATCGAAATTGATGTCGTTGAAGATCATATTCCTTCCCTCCCAGGGTAAATTATAGATGGTACTATTTTACCACAGGGAAGCGGGTTTGTCTACATTTTCTGCGGAATTTTCACAATCCCCGGCCCGGCGCCCGCCCTGCATAAAATCCTTCCCCCGGCGCAGAATATAGAGAAAAACAACCGGAAGGATGGGTTCTCCATGGAAAAACATATGCCAAAACCGGACGAATACGCCCGGATGGTCAAGGCGGCGTCGGGGCGGTCAAAGGGCTGGAAAAATATCCCGCTGGCCTTCCTGGTGGGCGGGGCGGTCTGCGCGGCCGGCGAAGGGCTGCGGCAGCTCTATCTGTCGGCCGGCCTGTCCCCCGACTGGGCGGGCGCGATGGTGTCGGTCAGCCTGATCGCCGCAAGCGCCCTGCTGACCGGGCTGGGCGTCTACGACGATATCGCAAAGGCGGGCGGTGCCGGAGCGCTGGTGCCGATCACCGGGTTTGCCAACGCCGTCGTATCCCCGGCGCTGGAATTCAGGCCCGAGGGGATGGTGCTGGGGACCGGCAGCAGGCTGTTTGCCATCGCCGGGCCGGTCATCGCCTACGGGCTGGCGGCATCGTGGATATACGGGTTTATTTTCTGGCTTCTGAACCGGTAAGGGGGAGAAGGAATGGCCAAACTGCTGGGACGTTCAACCTATATTTTCGACCGGCCGCCGGTGATCCGCTCGTTTGCGGCGGCGGGGGGCGGCAAGGAGGGGGAAGGGCCGCTTGGGGAGCGGTTCGACCTCTTAAGCCCGGATAACCTCTACGGGGCGGACAGCTGGGAACAGGCCGAGATGAAGATGCAGCGGCTGGCGCTCAAGACCGCGCTGAACAAGGGCGGCCTCAGGAAGGGGGACTTAAACATCCTCTTTGCCGGGGACCTCCTAAACCAGTGCACCGGCTCCAGCTACGGGCTGCGGCCGTTTATGGCGCCCTATCTGGGGGTGTACGGGGCCTGTTCGACGATGGCGGAGACGCTGCTGCTCGCTTCGGTATTTGTCGACGGCGGGCTGGCAAAGGCGGCGGGGGCGTCCACCTCTTCCCACTTCTGCTCGGCCGAACGGCAGTACCGCTATCCGCTGGAGTACGGCTCCCTCCGCCCGCCGACCGCCCAATGGACCGCGACGGCGGCCGGGGCGGTCATCCTCACGGCGGAGGGGGACTGCCCCCGGATCGAGGTGCGGCACGCCTGCGCCGGTATCATCGAGGACCCGGGCGTAAAGGACGCCAACAACATGGGCGCGGCCATGGCCCCGGCGGCAGCCTGCCTGCTGCGGCGGTACTTCCGGGAGTCGGCGACCGCGCCGCAGGACTACAGCCGCATCTTCACCGGCGACCTGGGGACGGTGGGGAGCGCGCTTTTATACCAGCTGCTCGCCCGCGACCGGCTGGACATCTCGGGGATGCACGACGACTGCGGGCTGCTCCTCTTCGACCGGGCGCGGCAGGACGTCCACGCCGGCGGTTCGGGGGCGGGCTGCTCGGCGGCGGTGCTCTGCTGCCATATCCTGCCGGAAATGCTGGCCGGGCGGTATGAAGACGTGCTGTTCATCGCGACCGGTGCGCTTTTGTCCCCGACGATGGTGCAGCAGGGGGAGTCGATCCCCGGCATCGCCCATCTGGTCCATTTCCATTTGGCCCGGTCGGGAAAGGAGGGGGCGTAATGGCGTTTTTCCAGGCGCTGATCAAAGCCTTTCTGGTGGGCGGGGCGCTCTGCGCCGTCGGGCAGGCGCTGATCGACTATACAAAGCTGACCCCGGCGCGGATCCTGGTCTCCTACGTCGTCGCCGGGGTGGCGCTGGGCGGGAGCGGCGTCTACCAGCCGCTTCTGGACTTTGCCGGGGCGGGGGCCAGCGTGCCGCTGACCGGGTTCGGGGCGCTGCTGGCCAGGGGAGTGCGGCAGGCGGTCGCGGAACACGGCCTGACCGGCGTCTTCTCGGGCGGGCTGACGGCGGCGGCGGCCGGGGTCACGGCGGCTGTCGTATTCGGGCTGATCGCCGCGGTGGTGTTCAAGCCAAAGTCAAAATAAAAAAGGCGCCGCCGCCGGAAGACGGACGGGCGCCTTTCCCCTGCCGCCGGCAGGGTCAGTACCGTTCATATTCGCTTTCGCAGCTGCGCATCGCCAGGATCGTCTTTTCCATCAGCTCTTCCAGGCTCCACCCCAGCTTTTCCGCCCCCTGCGCGATCACCTCGCGGGAACAGCCGGCGGCGAACTTCGGGGTCTTGAACTTTTTCATCACCGACTTCACCTCAAGGTCCTGCACGCTTTTGGAAGGCCGCATCAGCGCCGCCGCGCCGATCAGCCCGGTCAGCTCGTCGGCGGCGAACAGCACCTTTTCCATCTGATGCTCCGGCAGGTACCCCGGCAGCCGACCGATGTGGCTCGCGACCCCGTGGATGAGCTTCGGGTCATAGTCCAGCCCGGCCAGCAGCTGGACCGCTTTGACACAGTGCTCTTCCGGCCAGCGCTCAAAGTCGACGTCGTGCAGGATCCCGACGATCTCCCAGAAGTCCTTCTCTTCCCCATAGCCCAGCTCTACGGCATACCACCGCATTACCCCCCCGACGGTGGCCGCGTGGCGGCGGTGGAAGGGCTCTTCGTTATACTGGCAGAGCAGCGCCCAGGCTTCCTCTTTGGTTGGCATTTTCGGCATGGCTGAAACATCCTTTCTATAGCAGACGGTTTTGCGATAGGTTTATTATACGTCCATCCATCCCTTCTGTCAATCATCCCGGGCTGCTTTTCCATAGTTTTTGGGAGAAGTTCTATTGCCATTTTGTATAAATCGTGCTATACTGGACGTAACGTCAAAATGTAAGCGCTTTTATCCCAGAAAGGAGCATCCCCATGGCCCGACAGCCCGATATCATCATCTTCAACCCCGACCAGATGCGGGCGGACGCCCTCGCCCACCTGGGCAACCCCGCCGCCATCACCCCCGTCCTCGACCGGTTCCAGCGGGAAGACGCGGTTTCCTTCCGCAACGCCTTCTGCCAGAACCCGGTCTGCGTCCCCAGCCGGTGCAGCTTTGCGACCGGCCTTTACCCCCATGTCCACGGCCACCGGACGATGGCCCACCTGCTCCACCCGGAGGAAAGCTCCATCTTCAGCGAGCTGAAGGACGCGGGGTATGACGTATGGATGAACGCGCGCAACGATCTGGTCGCCGGGGAGTACAAGGGGCTCTGCGAACGGCACGCCACCACCATCTTCTACGGCGGAGACTGCCCGCCCGCCCCCGGCACAGTCCGGGAAAACCCCCGGGGCAACCGGGGGGACAAGGACTTTTACTCCTTCTACCGCGGGGAACTGAAAACCGACGAAAACGGCCTCAATTACTCTTCCGACGATGAGGCGGTCGACGCCGCCGCCCGGCACATCCTGGAGGCGGGCGATTCGGAGCGTCCGCTGTGCATCTTCCTCGGACTGATGTTCCCCCACCCGCCCTACCAGGTGGAAGAGCCCTATTTTTCGGCGATCGACCGGGCAAAGCTCCGCCGCCGGGCAAAAGCCCTGCCGGACGGCCGGCGGGCGATGATCGAAGAGATGATCCGCCGGAACATGACCGGCCTTGAACAGTATACGGAAGAAGACTGGGACGAGCTGCGGGCGGTCTACCTGGGGATGTGCATGAAGGTGGACGCCCAGTTCGGCCGGATACTGGACGCGCTGAAAAAGTCCGGCCGGTACGATCACGCGGCGGTCTTCTTTTTCTCCGACCACGGGGACTATACCGGCGACTACGGCCTGCCGGAAAAGAACCAGAACGTCTTCCCCCACTGCCTGGTCAACGTCCCGCTGCTGGTCAAGCCCCCGAAGGGCGTCCCCTGCGACCCCGGCATCTCGGACAGCCTGGTCGAACTCGTCGACTTTTACGCGACGGCGATGGATTTTGCAGGCGTCGCCCCCGACCACACCCACTTTGGCCGGAGCCTCCGCCCGGTGCTGGCCGACCGATCGGCCAGGCTGCGGGACTATGTCTTTTCGGAGGGCGGCCGCAACGCCGGGGAAAGCCACTGCGACGAATACCACAACGCCCATAAAAAGGGCGAGAACGTAAACTTCGAATACTGGCCCCGGCAGAAGGCGATGTCGGACGACCGCGCCCACTGCAAAGGGACGATGGTCTTCGACGGGCGGTACAAGCTGGTCTACCGCGCCCACGGGCAGATGGAATTTTTCGACCTGGAAGCCGACCCGCTGGAAGAAAAGAACGTCTATACGGACGGGAAATACGCGGCGAAGATCCTGGAGCTGCAGGGGGCGCTGCTCGCCTGGTACCAGGACACCTGCGACGCCGTCCCGCTTAAGGCCGATTCCCGCTGGAGCCCGGAAATGTGCTGGCACCGGGTCAGGCATTCCGTCCCGGCCGGGAAGGAAGCGGAGATGCGGGCGCTGATCGAGGGCGGCGCCGATATCGCGGAAGTAATGGCCGCCGCCGCAAAGTTCCGCGCTTCCGGCGGAAAATAACCAATACCCACGCCGTCATTTTTTCCGTGCCTCCGGCATACCCTATCCTGTCTTCCAAACCGGCAAAAAAAGGGGCTTGATTTTTTCCCGCAGATTTGCTATACTGACTATGGACAAAAAACATTCTGCCTTGTGCGAGTAATTATGGAGTTTTAAATCCGAACACATTTAAAACGGGAGCCGACCTCCGCTCCAGGATTGCAGACCTCCCGGGGAAACCCGGATGAAGGGAGCGTGAGCGCTGCGGGGTGGCACCCACCTGCTGAGAAGCGGGTTTATATCCCATATGACGGCAAGGCGGGTCACTTTTAAGGCAAAAGGCTTCTGCGATGAGCGGGAGCCTTTTTCTTTTTAAACCGGAAGGAGAATGAAAAGTGGAAAACTGGCAGGCGCGGCAGGCGCTGTTGATGGGGGAAGCGGCGGTGGACGCCCTCGCCGGGAAGACGGCGGCGGTCATCGGGCTGGGCGGCGTCGGCGGGGCCTGCGCCGAGGGGTTATGCCGGGGCGGAGTCGGTTCGCTCATCCTGATGGACCACGATACCGTCGACGAGACCAATATAAACCGCCAGCTCTTCGCCCTCCGCTCGACCATCGGGATGGAAAAGACGCTGGCGGCGGAAAAAAGGCTGCTGGACATCAACCCCGACTGCCGGATCATCCGCCTCTCCGCCTTTTACGGCCCCGAGACGGCGGAAACGCTCTTCTCCTGCCGCCCGGATGTTGTGATCGACTGCATCGACACGGTGTCGGCCAAGCTCCACCTGCTGGCGGAATGCGCCTCCCGCGGCATCCCGCTCCTTATGAGCCTCGGCACCGGCAACCGCCTAGACCCCGCCGCCTTCCGGGTCGGCAGGCTGTCCGATACCGCCCGGGCAGGCGGCGACGGCCTTGCCCGGGCGATGCGCCGGGAGGTCAGAAAGCGCGGCCTGCCCGACCCCGACGTCCTCTACTCCACCGAGCTGCCCTGCAAAACCGTCCTGCCGGACGGGCGGCGGTACGCGCCGGGGTCGGTCTCCTTCTGCCCGCCGGTCGCCGGGTATATCGAGGCGGGCTGGGCCATCCGGACACTATTGCAGCAGATATAAAAAACAGCCATCCAAAGGAGCCATATCCATGCCAACGAAACCCAAAACCCGCCCGAAAACCGCCAAGGCCTTCCGCCCGGGGGCGGTCATAGCAGCCGTCATCGCCTTGCTGCTCGTCACCTTCCTCTACTTCCCCCTCTACAACCAGCCGGGCGTCCACACCGCCGCCGGGTTCCTGCCGGAGACGGAACCGGGCGTCTACTCCGCCGGCGGCGTCACGCTGGCCGTTTCAGACGGGACGGTCAGCTTCCCGGGCGGGCTTTCCCCCCTCTCCGCCGCCCCGATGGAACAGGCGGGCTATTACACCGTGACCCGGGATGGAGACGTCCTCTACTCCGGCCCTATCCCGGCATCGGAGGCGGAAGACCGCGCCATCGCGGCGGACGGGACCCTCTCCCCCTTAACAGACGGCACGCTCCCGGCGGGCGGCTACCCCGTCTCCCTCTCCCAGCTGATCCCCCTTTCCCAGGGGACGCCGGAGACCCGGGGCCGGGGCGGGCTGACGGCCGGGTTTGCAGCGCTGCTCATCTGGGCGGTGGACCTGTTGTTCCCCAACTTCTTCTTCCGGGCCGACCCCCGCAACGCCGGCAGCCGCTCCGCCCCCGCCGCCGGATACCGGCGGGTGCAGCGGGCGCTCTGGCTCATCCTGCCGCTTGTATCCGCCTGCTTCCTGCTGGCGGCGCTCTTATAATCCCAAAGGAGGTTTATTATGCACGACATCATCAAAGCCCGCACCGAGCGGACCCGCTGGTTTTCAGACGCCCGGTTTGGGATGTTCATCCACTGGGGCCTCTACGCGATCCCCGCCCGGGGCGAATGGGTGCGCAGCGTCGAGCGGATCTCAAACGAGGACTATCAGCCCTACTTTGCGGAATTTAACCCCACCCGCTTTGACCCGAAGGCCTGGGCCAGGCTCGCCAAAGAGGCCGGGATGCGGTACGCGGTCCTGACCGCCAAGCACCACGACGGCTTTTGCCTGTTCGACTCCGCCCTCACCGACTACAAGGCGACCAACACCCCCGCCGGGCGGGACCTGGTGCGGGAATTCCTCGACGCCTTCCGGGCGGAGGGGCTGAAGGTCGGGCTGTACTATTCGCTGCTGGACTGGCACCACCCCGATTACCCCCACTATGGCGACCGCAACCACCCGATGCGGGACGACCCCGCCTGCGGCAACGGGAACCGGGACTTTAACCGCTACCTGGACTACCTGCACGGCCAGGTGCGGGAGCTTCTGACCAACTACGGCAAGCTGGACATCATCTGGTTCGACTTCTCCTACGACGACATGGCGGGCGAAACATGGCGGGCGACCGACCTGGTCCGGATGGCCCGCACCCTCCAGCCCGGCATCATCATCGACAACCGGCTGGAATCGGGCGGCGAGTCCTACGGCTCGATCGTCACCAGTTCCCCCACCTACTATTCCGGCGACTTCGCCTCCCCCGAGCAGATGGTCCCGCCGGCCGGGATGACGGATGAAAACGGCGACCCGATCCCGTGGGAAGCCTGCATGACCTTAAACGACCATTGGGGCTACTGCGCCGCCGACCACCACTATAAGGACGCCCGGATGGTCGTCCGCAACCTGGTCGAGTGTGTCAGCAAAAACGGCAACCTCCTCTTAAACGTCGGCCCCGACGCGAAGGGCGAGATCCCGGAGGAATCGGTCAAAATCCTGAAAGAGGTCGGCCGGTGGATGGCGAAAAACGGCGAGTCGGTCTACGGCTGCGGCGGCTCCGGCCTCCCGAAGCCCGACTGGGGCCGGTTTACCTGTAAAGGGAATACCCTGTACGCCCATGTGATGGAGGAAAACGTCAACGCCTACCTCCTCGACCTGCTCCCCGAGCAGGTGGAAAAGGTCCGCCTGCTGGCAAACGGCGCTGAGATGTCCCTTTCCCGCCCCTGGAACGCCGTCACCATCAAGGACAAGAGCTTCTTCACCTTCTGGGGGCAGAGCTTCCCCCTCCCGGATGAAACCGACACCGTCGTGCAGCTGACGCTGAAATAATCCCGGCTTTTCTA
>CALXKG010000264.1 GCA_944388825.1 uncultured Clostridia bacterium
GCAGGAGGCGAGGGCGCTGACGGCCAGGGCGGCGGCCAGCAGGGTGGTGACGGTTCTTTTTAACATAGGGGATTATCCTTTCTATCTGTCAATCAGAGGGTCGGGGTTATTCGGCGAACTTCTCTTCCAGCATATCGATCAAACTGTTGATGCTGTCGATGATGTGGATCCCCTTGGAGGTGACGTATTCGCTCGAAAGATAGATGAGGTCATCGTTTGCCACTGCCTGGAGGTTGCCCCAGGTATCGGGGTTGTTCGCAAACTCTTCTTCATAGGACGCCTGCAAGACCTCCGCCGACGGGGAGGTGGGCGAAATCGCAAACAGCACCTCCGGGTCCAGCTCGACCAGCTTTTCCAGGTCAAGGGGGGCGGTGCGGCTGTCCGCCCCGATCAGCCCATCCGACAGGTTTTCAAAGGGGAGCATCGACAGGATGCTGCCGAGGTACCCCTGGGAGGTCTGCTGATAGGAGGGCGGCGCGGCAAAGAGGATCATCATCGGGATCGGGTCCATTGATGCCTGAAAAGCCGCCGCCCGTTCTTCTACCGCCGCGAATTCCGCCGCGACTTCCTCTGCCTGCTCTTCGGTCCCGAACGAGCGGGTCAGGACCTCCGCCTCCTCCTTTACCTCGGTGTAGGTGATTGACGGGCCTTCGCTGGTGTAATAGACCGGGATGCCGGCGGCGTCCAGCTGCGCGCCGTAGTCCTCTTTCAAATGGCTGCCCATGATGACCAGGTCCGGCTCCATCGAGACGACCGACTCGATGTCCAGCGTGCTCATGCCGGTGGAGATGACCGGCAGGTCGGAAACCCAGTCGGGGTATTCGACAAAGCTGGTGGGTTCGGTGACGGCGACCGGTTGTACGCCGCACCGGACCAGGATCTGCATCGCCGCGTTGGAAAGGGCGACGATCCGCTCCGGCTCCTCCTCCAGCACCAGCGTCTCCCCTTCCGATTCCTGCATATAGCTGGGGTAGTAAAGGGTAAAGCCGTCCGCGTTATCCGCAGCCGCCTCCGCCGCGGCATCCGCGCCGGATCCGGAAACTTCCGGGATATCCGAAGAAGCGGAAACCAAAGCGCTTTCCACATCGCTCCCCTCCGAAGCGGCGGACGGGCTTCCCCCGCCGTTCCCGCAGGCGGCAAAAGCGGACGCCGCCAGCGAAGCGACGAGCATCAAGGCGAAAAATTTTTTCATGTCCATTTCCTTCCATCTGTTCTGTTACCGAAAAATCCGGTTAAAACGAAACCGCTTCCTCCGCGGGGATATCCCGGCTCAGCGCCAGCACCTGCCCCGCCAGCCCGCGGTAAACTTCCTGCATCGGCGAACTGTCAAGCCCCTCGAATACGGTCGCGCCCTTTGCTTCCGCCGCCTGGATATCGCCCGACCGCGGGATATACGCAATCACCCCGGCGCCGATCTCCCGGCAGGCGGTATCGACGATCTGCCGCTCGTTTTCAATGTTCTTGGCGTTTAAAATGAGCCCGCCCAGCCGGGCATACCCGCGCTTTCCAAAATTGCGGATCGCCTGGGCGATGTTGTTCGCCGCATAAAGGGACATCATCTCGCCGGAAGAGACGATGAACACCTCCCGGGCGTACCCCTCGCGGATCGGCATCGCAAAGCCGCCGCAGACGACGTCGCCCAAAACGTCGTAGATGACGATATCCGGCTTATAGGTCCCGAAGGCGTCCAGCTCCTCCAGCTTTTCAAACGCGGAAATGATCCCCCGCCCGGCGCAGCCGATGCCGGGGGTCGGGCCGCCCGACTCGACGCAGAGGACGTCCCCGTAACCGGTAAAGACGATGTCCGAAAGGGCCAGCTCGTCCCCCTTTTTCCGCAGCTGTTCCAGCACGGTCGGGATCCGCCTGCCGCCCATCAGGGTCTTGGTCGAATCCGCCTTGGGGTCGCAGCCGACCTGCATCACCCGGTACCCCATCCCGGCGAGCGCCGCCGAAAGGTTGGAGGTGGTGGTGGATTTGCCGATGCCCCCTTTGCCGTATATGGCAATTTTACGCATAGGTTTTCTTCCTGCCTTTCTCTTTCCCGGCATACAGTTAGGAGATGCTAACCATATGCCGCGCCTGCGGGCCGGTTTGACAAGCCCGCCCATATCGGGTATAATGGTTTTGGGTTAGTTATGTCTAACTCAAAGCATCGCCATTATAGCACACTTTTTTCCCGCTGACCTTAAAAATCTTGGGTTTCATCTGCAAAATATTGGGTATTGGCGATTCCGGAAAGGCAGAGGCAGAAAATGGACGAACAGCAATTGGAACTTTTATACAACCAGAAGGACATCTGCGAGGCATTTTTCTACAAGGGCGAACAGGAGGCCATCGCCCTTCTGGAGGCAAAGGCGGAGACACTCCGCGCCCTGCCGGAAGAGGATGGGGTCAAACTGCGGCTGATCTTTTTGACGTCGCTCAACCGCAGCCTGTACAACTACCTCCTGTTCGACCACGGCGTCTCCCTCGGGGCCTGCTGCTATGAGAACTTCCGGCAGCTCTCCCGCGCCCGGACGGCGGGGACCTTCCTTGAAGCCGGCCGGCAGATCATCCGCACCTACGGCGCGCTGACCCGCGCCCTTCCCCCGGGGCGGGAGCGGCCCCGCACCCCCTCGGTCAAAAAGATCCACCTGGTCCAGGCCTGCCATTTTATCGACACCCACCTCTCGGAGCCGCTGACCCTCCAGAAGGTCGCCCAGGCGGTCTACGTCAGCCCCAGCTACCTCTGCCAGCTGTTTAAGGAGGAGAAAGCCGAGACCTTTTCCGCCTATCTCACCTCCAGGCGGATGGAGGCGGCAAAACAGCTGCTGCTCGGCTCCCAGCTGTCGGTGGACGAGGTGGCCGCCCGGTGCGGGTACGGGTCGTCCAGTTATTTTTCGACCGTCTTCCGGAAACAGACGGGGGTCTCCCCGCGGGCGTTCCGCAGGAGCGGGGCCGGGGCGCAGGGCGGCAGATAAAAAGCCGGAGCCTGCCCGCATCGGGTAAGCTCCGGCTGTCCGGCCGCACCGGCCCTTTTCCGCGTACCGCCGCCGGGAAAGGACGGGACAGGGGTTATCCCTGCGGCTGCCCCGGCCACTGGAGCACCCGGCGCTTCATCCCCTCGATATCTAACACCCCCAGCGCAAAACCCTTGCGCACCAGCTCCGGCGGCAGGTATTCGTCGTACTTTTCAAAGACCGGGACCTCGCCCGGGTAGACCAGTTCCAGCGGGTCGAAATCCTTCGCCGCCTCCTCCGCCGTGATCCGGTAGAATTCTTCTTCCGACGCCTTCATTGTGAACTGGAGGTAGTAGGGCCTGGCGGGGCTCAGCCCCTTCAGCCCCAGCCGTTCCGCGCAGCGGCGCTTTAAAAACCGCTCCAGCGCCAGGAAGGCGTAGCTGCCAAGCCAGGGGAACAGCGCCCACATATTGCCCCCCAGGTGCAATAGCGGCCGCTCCCCCATCCCCGACTTGCCAAACAGCTCCCGGGCGTCCATCAGCCGGCAGGCGGCCTGCCGCAGCAGGTAGGGATAGCTTTTCCCCTCCCGCAGGACCCCCGCCATCCGCTCGAGGACGCGGGTGTGGATGTCCCCCGCCACGTCGCCGAAGTAGGCCGGGATATTGCCCTTGACCAATGTGCAGTACAGCTCCCGCTTTTTATGGTCGACCTCCTCCACCACCCAGACCCGGCCGGCGATCGCGATCTTTTCGCCGGGCGGCGGCGGCTTGACGATCGTCCCCAGCTCTTCCGAACCGGCCCGGACGGTGTACTCGATATTCTCCTGGAAGACCGCGTAGAACTTGTAGCTGTTCACCACCCGCTCCCCCGTAAGCCCGACGATCAGGCCGCCGTTTTCGGTGCGGGCGATGTGGTCGGTCTCGAGCAGGTGCCGCAGCAGCACCCGGTAATCCG
>CALXKG010000265.1 GCA_944388825.1 uncultured Clostridia bacterium
TTGCGGTCGGGGCCGACTTCCGAGATGGTGACGCCGGTGACCCGTTCCGCCCCGTGGATCTTGGTGATCGTGTGGGAAAGGAGCAGCGGGATGCCGAAATCTTTCAGGCACTGCTGGATATTCCGGGAGAGGCCGCCGGAATAAGGCATCAGCTCGGCCACCGCCTGCACCTTCGCCCCCTCGAGGGTCATCCGGCGGGCCATGATGAGGCCGATGTCGCCGCTGCCGAGGATGACGACCTTTTCCCCCGGCATATACCCTTTGATGTTGACGAACTTCTGGGCGGCGCCGGCGGTGTAGATGCCGGCAGGCCGGGTACCGGGGATGTTCAGGGCCCCGCGGTTGCGCTCCCGGCAGCCCATCGCGAGGACGAGCGCCCGGGCGGTGATCTCGGTGAGGCCGTTTTCTTCGCTGACGGCGGTCAGATGCTTCATCCCCTCCCCGTCCGCCTCAAGGGAGAGGACCATCGTCGAGGTGCGGGACGGGATGCCCAGCTCCGCCACCCGTTTGGAAAAGCGGGCGGCGTATTCGGGGCCGGAAAGCTCCTCGCCGAACCGGTGGATGCCAAAGCCGTTGTGGATGCACTGGAGGAGGATGCCGCCCAGTTCCGGCTCCCGCTCCAGGATCAGGATATCTTCCGGGGCGACGCCGTTTTCGGCGGCGGCCACCGCCGCCGCCAGCCCCGCCGGGCCGCCGCCGATGATGACCAGCGCCCGGGTGATTTTATCGTTCATATGGAAACCTCTTTCGTAAAAGGGTAAATCTTATTGGAATCAATCAGTAAGCGGGGTCGAAGCGCTCTTTTTGCCGAGCTCTGTCTTGCGGGAACGGACCTCGGCAAAATTGGGTCCAGGGGGCTTTGCCTCCTGGCGGATTCCAAAGGCAGAGCCTTTGGTCCATCCAAGTGAAACTTGGCCCGTCCAGGCGGAGCTTGGTCGCTGCCTTAAGGGCAGCGAAACAAACATCCATTGCTAAAAACTTTTCACGCTTTTCCCAAAACCGCCTCAGTCGGCCTTCGTCTCCCCCATCAGCAGGTAGGACTCACCGCCGCATTTGGTCACTTCGGCCGGGCCGATCCCCAGCTCCCGGGCGATGATCTCGACCGCCTGGGGGGTGCAGAAGCCGCCGCTGCACCGGCCCATGCCGGTGCGGGTCCGCCGTTTGACCCCGTCCAGGTCATGGGCGGGCGGGTTCTGATGGAGGGCGCGGACGATCTCCCCTTCGGTGACCGTCTCGCAGCGGCAGATGATGTGGCCGAAAAGCGGGTCCTGTTCGATGAGTTTCCGGCGGCCTTCGGCGTCCATCTCCCGGAACTTCGGGATGCCTTCCCGGTGCGGGTCAAAGGCGGGGTTTTCGGTGAGGGCGAGGCCCATCTCCCCCAGCAGCCGGACGGCTTCCTCCGCGATCGCGGGGGCGGAGGAAAGGCCGGGGGACTCGATGCCGACCAGCTCCACCGCCTGGGGGCTGTGGGCCGACGGGGCGATGACAAAGTCGTGCTCCGGCCGGGCGGCGCGCAGGCCGGTAAAGCTGGTGATGACCGCCCGGGTGTTGACCGTGGGCACCGATTTGGCGGCGAGCCGGGCGACCTCCGCCAGCCCTTCCGCCGTCGTCGACCTGTCCTCCCGGTCGTCCTGATAGACCGACGTGGGGCCGAGCAGCAGGTTGCCGTCGACGGTCGGGGTGACCAGCACCCCCTTGCCGGCGGCCGACGGGCATTGGAAGATGGTATGGGAGACGGTATCCCCCTGCTCCCGGTCGAGCAGCAGGTATTCCCCCCGCCGGGCGCGGAGGGTGTAGAAATCGCCCAGCATCCCGGCGATGATATCGCTGCCCATGCCGGCGGCGTTGACGATGTAGCGGGCCTCGGCAGTCCGGCCGTCGGCGGCGGAGAGGGTCCAATGGCCGTCCGAGAAGCTGGCGCCCGTCACCGCAAAATTGCAGAGCAGCGTGGCGCCGTTATCCATCGCGTTGCCGGCGGCGGCGATGGTCAGCTCGTAGGGGCAGACGATCCCGCCGGTGGGGGCGACCAGGGCGGCGGTCACATCGGGCGAGAGCTTCGGCTCCAACGCCCGGGCCTCGTCCCCGGAGACGATCGCAAGCCCCGGGACGCCGTTTTTCTCCCCGCGGTCTTTTAAGTCGCGGAGGACCGCCTCGTCCGCTTCCCCAAAGGCGGCGACCATCGAGCCGTTTTGCTTAAAGGGCACCGACAGCTCTTTCGCGACCTGCGCCATCATCGCGTTGCCTTTTACATTCATCTCTGCCATCCGGGTGCCGGGGACGCAGTCAAACCCCGCGTGGACGATCGCAGAGTTTGCCTTTGACGCGCCCATCGCCACGTCGTCCGCCTTCTCCAAAAGCAGCACCCGCAGCTGATACCGGGTCAGTTCCCGGGCCGCCAGCGCGCCGACGACTCCGGCCCCGATTACCGCAACATCATACATCAGAAACCATCCTTCCGGGGACATAAGCCCCTGAGATATACAATCCCATTGTAATCAAAATACGCCCGCTTGTCAATCGGCGGGGGCGTGGTTGTCACAGATTTTACACAGAACTGGCATTCCGGTTACACGGCAGAAATTTGTAAAAAAAGGCTTGACTTATAGTCCGCTCCAGGTTGTATAATGAAACCGTAACGTAAAAACCTTTTAACCCAAACGGAGGTAACTATGGAAACAAAAAAACTCGGCTTCGGCCTGATGCGTCTGCCGCTCTTAGACCCCAACAAAGGGGATTCGATCGATATCGAGCTGACCAAAAAAATGGTCGACACCTTTATCGAAAAGGGCTTTACCTATTTCGACACCGCCTGGATGTACTGCGGGTTTAAGAGCGAAGAAGCCGCCAAAGAGGCGCTGGTCAGCCGCCACCCGAGGGATTCCTTCACGCTGGCTTCCAAGCTCCCGGCCCAGTTTATGGAAACGATGGACGACCGCGACCGCATCTTCAACGAACAGCGGCGGAAGACCGGCGTCGAATACTTCGACTACTACCTGCTGCACGACGTAAACGCCGGGCACCTGCCGACCTTCGACAAGCTGGACTGCTGGAACTGGCTGATCGAGAAGAAGAAGGCGGGGCTGGTCAAACATATCGGCTTCTCCTTCCACGACCACGCCGACCTTCTGGACGAGGTGCTGACCAAGCACCCGGAGGTGGAGTTTGTCCAGCTGCAGATCAACTACCTCGACTGGGACAGCGAGGGGGTACAGTCCCGCAAGTGCTATGAAGTCGCCCAGAAGCACGGCAAGCCGGTCTTTGTCATGGAGCCGGTCAAGGGCGGGACGCTGGCAAACCTCCCGGAAGAGGCGGAAAACCTGCTGAAGGGCTACCACCCCGAACTGTCGGTCCCCTCCTGGGCGATCCGGTTCGCGGCAAGCCTGCCGGGGGTGCAGGTCGTACTGTCCGGCATGAGCAATATGGAACAGCTGCTGGACAACACCGGGTATATGGCGGATATGCAGCCGCTCACCGGCGAAGAACGGGCCTGCATCGACAAGGTCGTCGAGATCATGAACGGCGCGGTCGCGATCCCCTGCACCGGCTGCTCCTACTGCACCGAGGGATGTCCGATGCAGATCGCGATCCCCCGCTACTTCTCCCTCTATAACGCCGACAAGCAGGAGGTCGCCACCAAAGGCTGGACCCCCCAGGGCGAGTACTATGAGAACCTGACCACCATCTTCGGCAAGGCCAGCGACTGCATCGCCTGCGGCCAGTGCGAGTCGGTCTGCCCGCAGCACCTGCCGGTCATCGAGTATTTAAAGGAAGTCGCCGCCCATTTTGAAAAATAAGCGGGGATGAAAAAGCGCTGTGGAAGTGGAATGCTTCCGCAGCGCTTTTTTCACGCTTTTTCCGCCCCGCCCTCCTGCCGGGAAAGCAGCTCCCCGATCGCGCGCAGCAGCTTCCTCCCCTGGGACGAAAGCGCCCGGTAAAGCCGGACCAGCTCCTCTTCCTCATGGGAAAGGCCCTCCGGCGGGCGGCGGCCCAGCAGGAAATCCGCCGTCACCCCGAAAAAGTCGGCGACCCGGCTGAGGGTAGCAAAATCCGGCTCCCGCAGCCCACGGATATAGTTCCCCAGCGTCGAAGGGGCGAGGTTTAACGCGTCCGCCAGCTGTTTCTGGCTGATGCCGTCCTGCTCCAAAAGCCCCCGCAAAATATCACCAAACTGCAAGATGCCACCCCCGATGGATACGTTCTGAAAATATTATAGCCGAAACGTGGTTTTTTATCGGGCATATGGCGGCGCTCCGCCGGGCGCCGGGCAGCAGGCTGGGGCGGTTATTTTGGCGCTTTTGCCAAAAACGGCGGGAAGCGGCCTACCACCGGCTGGGGCGGCAGGTCCGGCTGCTGCGGGAGGAACTTCTGGAGATCGAACAGCAACAAAGGAAATACGGCGGCCCGGTCTGACATCTGCCAAACCGGGCCGTTTTCCAATATGGGGTTATTTCTGCCAGTCCTTCGGAACTTCCAGCACCGCGCCGCGGTTGCCGGAGGTGACGAGGGAGGCGTACCGGGCGAGGTAGCCGGTGTTGATCTTGGGCGCGCGGGGCTTCCACTGGGCCCGGCGGGCGGCCAGCTCCTCATCGCTGA
>CALXKG010000266.1 GCA_944388825.1 uncultured Clostridia bacterium
AGGATATTCTCCGTCGCGCCAAAGGCGCCGCACAGCTGCGGCAAAAAGAGAAAAGACAAAGCCGCCAGCAAGACCCCCACCACGGCCGACACGGTTACCGTCCCGCCCAGCCCGGCCGCGGCCTTGCCCGGTTCCCCCTGCCCCAGGTGCAGGCTGAAAAAGGCCGCGAGGCCGTCCCCGAAAAGCGCCCCCGCCGCAATCGCGATCATTGTGATCGGCGCGATAATGTTGGTCGCGCCGTTGCCCAGAAAACCGACGCCCTGGCCGATGAAAATCTGGTCGACCATGTTGTAAAGCGAGTTGATGACCAGCGAGATGACGCTGGGGACGGCGTAGCGCGCCAAAAGCCTGCCGATTTTTTCCCGCCCCAACGGGTTGGCAGAGGGTTGAATCCTTTCCATAACCGGTTCCTCCTGTAAATAAGCAGAAATAAGTAGAATTCTATGTATTTGCGTATGGGCTGATCTTTCTTTCCCCCCTTGCGCCAGCCTATATACATAGAATTCTATCTATATGGGTAAAAAAACATCATCCGATGTTGCGGGTCATCTTTTGCAGGACCGCTTCAAATACCCGCAGTTCTTCTTCCGGGATGCCGACAAACAGGCTCTTCATATACCGGCCGACCCGGCCCATGATCTCTTCCGCGATCTCCTGCGACTGCGGGGTCAGCACCAGCTTTTTAAACCGCCCGTCCTCCTCCAGGCTCTCCCGGCGCAGATACCCGCCCCGCTCCAGGTTGTTGACCAGGCTGGTCACCGAAGAGCCCTGGATGCCCAGAAACTCCTCCAGGTCCCGGGTAAACACCGGCCGGGTTTTGGATTCCACAATAATATACTGCAAAACCAGCGCCTGGACGCTGGTCAGCGGCATACCGGCAAAAAAGCCGTCGAAATACCGCCGCATCTTCCGGTTGAGCTTGTCAAACCGGGACAACAGCTGTTTCTCATCCATATCCGACACCACACTAGATAGAATTCTATGTATATAAAATATAATAGCACCTGCCGGGCGCCCTGTCAAGGGCAGACAGACGAGAAATAACCGCAATATGCGCAAAATTATCCGGGAAAGCCCTGTACAAACCCGATAAAAAGATGTACAATAGGGATAATGTCATACAAGGCAGCAGAAATCAGACAGCAGAAAGGACGGAACGTCAAATGGAACAGCTCAAACTGAAAGATTTTTTAAACTACCGTTTCCTCTCGTCGGTGCAGTACGCGCCGGGCGGCAAGCGGGCGGCTTTTGTGGTCGCAGTCTGCAACGAAGAGGAAAACTGTTATGAAAGCCGGCTGTGGATGTACGACGGCGGGCTCCGCCAGCTGACCGACCTCGGGAAAGAGGGGCAGTATGTCTGGGAAGACGAGACCCATATCCTTTTCCCGGCCGTCCGTTCGGCCGCCGAACAGAAGCGGCAGAAGGCGGGGGAACAGTTTACCAGCTATTACCGGCTGGATGTGACCGGCGGCGAGGCGCTGCCCGCCTTTACCCTCCCCTTCCAGGCCCAGCAGATCCGCCCGCTGGGGGACGGCAAATGGCTCGTCTCCGGCCGGATCGACGCCAACTGCCCCGACTACCCGGAAATGACCCCCGAAGCCCGCGCCGAAGCGGACAAGGCCCGGGAAAAAGAGAAAGATTATGAAGTCTTTGACGAAAGCCCCTTCTGGAGCAATGGCAGGGGCGTTACCAACAAGCTGCGGCAGGCGCTGTTTCTCTATAACGCGGCGGATAACAGCTGCCGGCGTCTGACCGACCCCCTGTTCCAGACCCGCTCCTTTGAGATCATCGGTTCCGCCGCCTATTTCCTGGGCGACCGGGTGGAAGCGAAAGCCGACCGCAGGCACAGCGTCCTCTATGTTCTGGACGCCGTTTCCGGCGAAGTGAAAAAGATCCGGGAATACGACGGGCTCTACGCCCGCGGCCTCAAGGCCGTCGGGGAGACCCTGCTGCTGCTGGGGTCGGAGGGCCGCCGCCACGGGATGAACGAAAACTCGTGGGTCTACCGGGTGGACACCGGGACGGGCGAACTGGAAGTCGTCCGGGAAGAGGAATACAGCATGTACTCCAGCGTCGGCAGCGACTGCCGGTACGGCGGCGGGCAGGAGATGAAAGGCGTCGGGGACACCCTCTACCACCTGACCACCCGGGAAGGCTGCTCCTACCTCTACGCGCTGACGATGGACGGGAAGTCTGTCCCGGTCGTGCAGGAGGAAGGCAGCATCGACGAGTTTGATATCCCGGAAGCGGGCGGCAGGGCGCTGATGGTGGCCCTTTACGGCAACCGCCTCCAGGAGCTGTACGAGGCCGACCTCTCGACCGGAGAAGTTACCCGTATCAGCCACTTCAACGACGCGGCGCTGGAAGGGAAGTATGTCGCCGTCCCGCAGCCGCTTTCGGTCGAAAGCGCCGGCTGGACGATCGGCGGATGGGTGCTGCTGCCCAGGGACTTCGACCCCGAAAAGAAGTACCCGGCGGTGCTGGACATCCACGGCGGCCCGAAAACCGTCTACGGCCCGGTCTTCTACCATGAGATGCAGGTCTGGGCGAATATGGGCTACTTTGTCTTCTACTGCAACCCGATGGGCAGCGACGGCCGGGACAACAAGTTCATGGACATCCGCGGCCACTACGGCGAGACCGACTACCAGAACCTGATGGACTTCACCGACGCGGTACTGGACGCCTATCCCCAGATCGACCGGACAAAGGTCTGCGAGACCGGCGGCAGCTACGGCGGCTTTATGACCAACTGGATCATCGGCCACACCGACCGGTTTGTCTGCACCGCTTCCCAGCGCTCGATCGCCAACTGGGTGAGCTTCTACGGGGTGTCGGACATCGGGGTGGAATTCGGGATGGACCAGTGCGACGCCGACCCGTTCCGCTCCCCCGAAAAGATGTGGGCGCAGTCGCCGATGCGGTACGCCGCAAACGTCAAGACCCCGACCCTCTTCATCCACTCGGACGAAGACTACCGCTGCCCGCTGGCGGAAGGTTTACAGATGTTCACCAGCCTGGCGGCGCAGGGCGTCCCGACCCGGCTCTGCCTCTTCCACGGCGAAAACCACGAGCTGTCCCGCTCCGGCAAGCCGCAGCACCGGGTCCGCCGCCTGACCGAGATCACCAACTGGTTTGAAAAATACGCCCGCGGGAACGAATAACC